>JBEGTA010000059.1:0-3527 GCA_041179665.1 Pseudomonadota bacterium | reverse complement strand
CGCACAAACGGGTAGCACGCGCGCACCTTGTCGACCATCGGCTCGCCTGCCACATAGCGGCGCATGGCCTCGCGCAGGTGGTTCAGGCTTTGGTCGTAAATGGCCTGAACCCGCTGCAAGGCAGCATCGGCGTTGTCGAACACTTCAGGAGCAATGAAAGGGGTAGGTCTTTGCATGGCCACATTGTGCACATCTTGAATTCTGTTTATGACGGGCATTTTGGCCTTGGCGAGTCTGATTTTGGCCAGACTCGCCGCGAAGGCCATGGGGCCATCACATGTTGCGCCGGTACTGGCCGCCCACCTCAAACAAGGCGTTGGTGATCTGGCCCAGTGAGCACACCCGCACCGCGTCCATCAGCACCTCGAACACGTTGCTGTTGTCGATGACGGCTTGCTGCAAGCGTTTGAGCATGTCTGGAGACGCGCTGGCATGGCGCTTGTGGAAGTCTTGCAGGCGCTGGAGTTGCGACTGCTTTTCTTCTTCGGTCGAGCGGGCCAACTCTAGGCTTTCCAAGACTTCATCGCCTTTGGGGTTGCGGAAGGTGTTGACGCCAATGATGGGCAACTCACCGGTGTGCTTGAGCATCTCGTAGTGCATGGATTCGTCTTGAATCTTGCCGCGTTGGTAGCCGGTTTCCATGGCCCCCAACACGCCCCCGCGCTCGGCGATTTTTTCAAACTCGGCCAACACCGCTTCTTCCACCAACTCGGTCAATTCGTCGATGATGAATGCGCCTTGGTTGGGGTTTTCGTTTTTCGCCAAACCCCATTCGCGGTTGATGATCATCTGAATCGCCATGGCGCGGCGCACCGAGTCTTCGGTGGGCGTGGTGATGGCTTCGTCAAAAGCGTTGGTGTGCAGGCTATTGCAGTTGTCGTAGATCGCGATCAACGCTTGCAGCGTGGTGCGGATGTCGTTGAACTGAATCTCTTGCGCGTGCAGCGAACGGCCTGATGTTTGGATGTGGTACTTCAGCTTTTGGCTGCGTTCGTTCGCGCCGTATTTTTCTTTCATGGCCACCGCCCAGATGCGGCGCGCCACGCGGCCCAGCACGGTGTATTCGGGGTCCATGCCGTTACTGAAGAAGAAGGAGAGATTCGGCGCGAAGTCGTCGATGTGCATGCCGCGGGCCAAATACGCTTCCACAAAGGTGAAGCCGTTGCTCAGCGTGAAGGCCAATTGGCTGATGGGGTTGGCCCCCGCTTCGGCGATGTGGTAACCCGAGATCGACACACTGTAGAAATTGCGCACGTCGTGGTGCACAAAGTATTGCGCAATGTCGCCCATGACCTTGAGCGAAAACTCGGTGCTGAAGATACAGGTGTTTTGCCCTTGGTCTTCTTTCAAAATGTCGGCCTGCACCGTGCCGCGCACGTTGGCCAGCACCCATTCTTTGATCTTGGCGGTTTCGGTGTCGGTGGGTTCCCGGCCGTTTTCGGTTTTGAACTTGTCGATGTTTTGGTCAATGGCCGTGTTCATGAACATGGCCAAGATGGACGGCGCAGGGCCGTTGATGGTCATCGACACGCTGGTGGTCGGGTTGCACAAGTCAAAGCCCGAGTACAGCACCTTCATGTCGTCGAGCGTGGCCACGTTGACGCCTGAGTTGCCGATCTTGCCGTAGATGTCTGGCCGCAAATCGGGGTCGTTGCCGTACAGCGTGACCGAGTCAAAGGCGGTGGACAAGCGCTTGGCCGGCAAGCCCTCGCTGACCAATTTGAAGCGGCGATTGGTGCGGAAAGGGTCGCCCTCGCCGGCAAACATGCGGGTCGGGTCTTCGCCCTCGCGCTTGAAGGCAAAGGTGCCCGAGGTGTAGGGGTAGCTGCCCGGCACGTTGTCCAGCATCAGCCACTTCAAGATCTCGCCATCGTCTTCGTATTTGGGCAGGGCCACTTTGCGGATTCGGGTGCCACTGAGCGAGACGGTGGTCAATGCGGTGCGAATTTCTTTGTCGCGAATTTTCACCACGTACTCGTCGCCGGCATAGGCTTTTTGCATGTCAGGCCATTGGGCCAACAGTTTGCGCGCGGTGGGGTCTTGCGTTTGTTCGCGTGACACGGCCAGGTCAATGGCCGCTTCGGCGGCTTTGGCGCGCCCCGATTTACCCACTTCGAGCATGCGGGCGGCGGCGCGCAGTTGTTGAATTTCGCGGGCCAAGCGCGACTGCTCCACGGCGCGCTTTTTGTAGCCGCGCACGGTGTCGCTGATTTCGGCCAAATAGCGGGTGCGGGCCGAGGGCACGACCGGATTTTGGTGCGTGCTGTGGCGCACATTCACCACCGGCAACCGGCCCGTTGTGGTGGCCATGCCCAGCTCAGCCAAGCGTTGTTTCAGGGCTTGGTAAAGGGCTGTTACGCCGTCGTCGTTGAAGCGCGCAGCCATGGTGCCAAACACCGGCATTTGTTCGGGTGGAACGGTCCAGCACTCTTTGTTGCGCTGCACTTGTTTGGCCACGTCGCGCAGCGCGTCGCTGGCTCCTTTGCGGTCAAATTTGTTGATGGCCACGAACTCGGCAAAGTCCAGCATGTCGATTTTTTCAAGCTGGCTGGCCGCACCAAACTCGGGGGTCATCACATACATGGGCACATCCACATGCGGGACGATGGCCGCATCGCCTTGGCCAATGCCAGAGGTCTCGACCACGATCAAGTCAAAGCCGGCGACCTTGCAAGCGGCCACCACGTCGGGCAGCGCGGCCGAAATCTCAGAGCCAAAATCGCGTGTGGCCAACGAGCGCATGAAGACGCGGGGGCCGTTGGACCATGGGCTGATGGCGTTCATGCGAATGCGGTCACCCAACAGGGCCCCGCCACTCTTGCGGCGCGAGGGGTCGATCGAAATCACCGCCACCCGCAGCGCATCGTCTTGGTCCAATCGCAAACGGCGGATCAACTCGTCGGTGAGCGAGGATTTGCCCGCGCCGCCCGTGCCGGTGATGCCCAACACGGGCACTTTCAGTTGGGCGGCTTGCTGGCGCAGTGCGGCCAGCAAAGAGGCCTCCAACGCAGGCGGTTTGTTGGGGTTGGGGTTGGTGGCTTGGCCGTTTTCAATGGCGGTGATGAGTTGGGCCAAAGCCCGCCAGTTCATTTCGCCGTGGCCCTGAATCGCCTCGATGGATTTGGGGGCCAGTGCGCTGAAGTCTTTGTCGCAGCGCATGACCATCTCGCCGATCATGCCGGCCAGGCCCATTTTTTGACCGTCTTCGGGGCTGAAAATGCGCACGCCGTGATCGGCCAGCATGCGGATCTCGGACGGCACAATCACCCCGCCGCCGCCGCCAAAGACCCGAATGTGCTCGCCACCCCGGGCTTTCAGCAATTCCACCATGTAGGTGAAGTACTCGTTGTGGCCGCCTTGGTATGAGCTGATGGCAATGCCTTGCGCGTCCTCTTGAAGGGCTGCGGTCACCACCTCATCGACCGACCGGTTGTGGCCCAAATGGATGACTTCGGCGCCCATGCTTTGCAAGATGCGGCGCATGATGTTGATGGCGGCATCGTGCCCATCAAACAAACTGGCGGCGG
>JBEGTA010000058.1:0-2551 GCA_041179665.1 Pseudomonadota bacterium | reverse complement strand
CCTGGGCGCAACCACGTGAAGGTCCAGTTGATCATGCCCAGCAGCATCATGGTCAGGGCGGTTTGGTTGGTCGGGGTCAGCCGTCCAGGGTAGGCGCGCTTCATAAAACGGGTCATGGCGGCCACGATGTCACGTTGGCGGTTCAAGACCAGCTCGCGTGGAGAAATGGCCTCAGCGCCCAAAGCGGGGTCGGGGGCATCGCTCAAAAACTGGGTGTCGTTGAGCAAGGCGGCATGCCGTGTGGCCGAGGTTTCGTACTCTTGCAAAAATGCCCGGACCAACTCGTGCAGCGCCGCCCGATCGTTCAGGTCTTTGCGCTGTGCAATGGCCTCAGTTTGGGCAATCAAGGCCAACAAGCGCTGGGTATGGCGGTCCAGCAAGTCAAACAAAATCGCCTCTTTGCTCTCGTAATAGTGGTACAGCCGCGCTTTCGATGTGCCACACGCCGTGGCGATCTCGTTCATGCTGGCGGCCGGGTAGCTGCGCTGGGCAAAGCACTGCGCAGCGATATCCAAGATCGCATCGCGCTTGATGTCGTGGGTGGCGGATTTGGGTCTTGCCATGGTGTTCAGGGTCGCCTTAAACCGGCCAGACCACGCCGTTGTCGTTCAAGATGGCGTCCAACGGCTCGTCGTGGTCCTCGGGTTCCAAATCATCGACAAAACCTTGGGTAAAACCCAGGCCCACCGTGAAGGGTTTGGGTTGCAGTGTGGCCAAGGTTCGGTCATAAAACCCCCCGCCATAGCCCAAACGGTAGCCGCCTGTGCCATAGCCCACGCAGGGCACAAACAACAAGGTCGGCACGATGACCTCGGTGTCTTTGGGTTTGGGAATACCGTAGGCATCTTCTTGCATGGCGCAACCGGGATACCAGGTGTGAAAGGTCAGGGTCTTGTGCTGCTTGTTGACCACGGGCAAGCCAATTTGGCGGCGCTGTGGCTCGCCATTCAACTCGCCGTCTTCCTTCCAGCGGTGCAACACAGGCAACGGGTCAAATTCGCCTTTGATGGGCCAATAGGCGCCAATCACGGTGTCGGGTCGGTCAAACAGCCAGATGCGCATGATGCGTTGCAAGGCCTCTGCCCGCGCCAGACGGTCGGGCAAGTTCAACCTTTCTTCAATCAAGGCTTTTCTTAAGGCTTTTTTCGCTTCAGCTTTGTCCATAATCGACCCATGAAATTCACACAGATTTTGACACTGGTTGGCGCACTCGCCATAACTGGACTTTGCAGCACCGCAACACACGCCCAAAACAAGGCGGATGACACCCTTTTGGAGATGCAACAAGCCTTCAAACGGGGCGACAAAACCCGCTTGTCTGCCCTGCTGCCGCAAACCCGTGGCCATGTGCTTGAGCCCTTGGCCGCTTATTGGGAAATGCGCGCCCGACTGGACACCGCACCTGAATCTGAAATTCGCGGTTTCTTAAATGCCTATGCCGGCAGCTATTACGAAGACCGCTTGCGCAACGACTGGTTGCTGCAGTTGGGCAAACGCCGCGATTGGGCCACCTTCACAGCCGAATACCCGCGCTACCGCATGCGCGATGACAAAGAAGTGCGCTGCTATGCCTTGGCCACAGAAGCCATGAACAGCAAAGCCAATGTGGCCGAAGAAGCCCTGCGGCATTGGTATGCCCTGCGAGATGCCGATGACGGCTGCACCTATGTGGCCGAGCATTTGCATTCGGGCAAACAAATTAATGGGTTGGATTTGTGGCGCAAAGCCCGTATCGCGATGGATGCCAACCGCCCACGTGCCGCGCAAGCCGCGGTTGACATCGAGGCCCCTCGGCAGTCAGAGCAGGTGGCCTTGATCCACGCCGATCCAGCACGCTATCTGGACAAACGCATCATCGCCATCACCCGCAACCGCAAAGAGTTGGCGGTGTTGGCCTTGATTCGCTTGGCCGCCAAGGACCCGGACGAAGCGGCCGATCTGATGAACCGTCGTTGGTCAATTCAATTGAGTCAAGAAGAGCGCAACTGGACCTGGGCCGTGATTGGCAAGCAAGCCGCCCTGAGGCTGCAAGACACTGCCGCCAGTCACTTTGCCAAGGTCCAAAAAGACAGCGACCTGAACGACGAATTGCTCGGCTGGAAAGTGCGCGCGGCACTGCGGCAAGGGCAATGGCGTCAGGTGTTGACGGCCACTCAGGCCATGAGTGCCGAGTCCATGAAAGACCCCACTTGGGTCTATTGGCGCGCACGCGCCCTGATGGCCACAGCCCAAGACGCTGCCCAGCGCCAAGAAGCCCAAACCCTGCTGCGCAGCATCGCCAGCGTGAAGGGTTTTTATGAGCAACTGGCCTTGGAAGAACTCGGCCAATCCATCACCGCACCTGAGCGCCCCAGCGCTCTGACCGCGCAAGAAAAAGCCAGCGCAGGGACTAACCCCGGACTGCAACGGGCCTTGTATGCCATACAACTCGGGCTGCGACCCGAGGGCATCCGCGAATGGAACTACTCCACCAACCTGCACACCCCGGGCGGCATGAATGACCGTGAGTTGCTGGCAGCGGCCGACTTGGCTTGCCAACGCCAGGTTTGGG
>JBEGTA010000057.1:0-2819 GCA_041179665.1 Pseudomonadota bacterium | reverse complement strand
GCGCTGTCTTTACCTCGAGTCTCAGGGCTATTCAGTGACGGTGACCGAATTGGTGGGCTGGGAACACAGCATGAAGAACGAGTTGATCTTGGCCAAATACACCGGCCAGAAAAAACGCACCTCCAGCGAACGCTTGCTGGCGCTGCTTCAGGAGTTTGGCGTGGCCGAGTTGATGGGCGGTCGGTACCCACTTGTCGGTGCATCATCCGCCGTCAGTTGATCGTTTAAGTGAGCGGTTCATTAATCAGGGTTAATCGGGGTCAGATCCCGATTAAACTGCGCTGAGTTTGGGAGAACTCATGGCCCGTCAGCCCCGTCTCACTGTTCCCGCTTACCCGCACCATGTTATTCAGCGCGGCAACGACCGGCAGCTCATCGTCCGCGATGATGCTGACCGCGAGCGTTTGTGTGCGCTGTGGCAGCAACATGCCCATGCCAACAAGGTGGCCTTGCATGCCTATGTGCTGATGGACAACCATTTTCATTTGCTGGTGACGCCCGAGACGGTGGATGGTTTGCCGAAGATGATGCAAGCCGTTGGACGGGCGTATGTGCGGTATTTCAATTTGCGTCACAAAAGGTCTGGCACTTTATGGGAAGGCCGTTACCGCAGCAATTTGATTGAAAGTGAGCGCTATCTTTTAGCCTGCATGGTGTACATCGATCTCAACCCCGTCCGCGCGGGCATGGTGATGCAGGCCGCCGATTTCAAGTGGTCCAGCCACCGGCACTACATTGGGCAGTTCAGCGACAAATTGGTGACGCCACATGCCCTGTTTTGGGGCTTGGGCAACACCCCATTTGCGCGAGAGGCGGCTTACTTGGGTTTGGTCCACCAGGGCCTGGCATCCAGCCAAAAAGAGCAGCTCACCAACAGCGCATTATCGGGATGGGCGCTGGGGTCGAAAGCCTTTGTCACTGATTTGCAGCAAATGACCCAGAGGCGGTTAGAGCCAGGCAAAGCGGGACGGCCCGTCAAAAAGCTTGTCAATCCCCATTGATTTGATCTGTCCCCAATTAAATTAATCCCATTGATTCGTGTCAATTAAATGGGATCTGACCCCGATTAATATCCTTGGCATGGATGCTGCAGTGCACTACACTCCTCGATCTGCGTAAAAACCCTTAGGAGTGCGCCATGACCACGGCAGCCGAAAAAGAACATTTCCAATCTACCGGTCTGTACGACCCGGCCAATGAACACGATGCGTGCGGTGTGGGCTTTGTCGCCCACATCAAGGGTCATAAAACTCACGCCATCGTGACGCAGGCACTCAAAATTCTTGAAAACCTCGATCACCGGGGTGCTGTCGGTGCGGACGCGCTCATGGGCGACGGTGCCGGTATCTTGATTCAACTGCCCGACGCCTTGTACCGCGACGAAATGGCAAAACAAGGCGTGGCCTTGCCGCCGTTTGGGGAGTACGGCGTGGGCATGGTGTTCTTGCCCAAAGAACATGCTTCACGCATGGCTTGCGAGCAAGAGCTTGAGCGTGCTGTCAAAGCCGAAGGCCAAGTGGTGTTGGGCTGGCGCGATGTGCCGGTTAACCGCGACATGCCCATGTCGCCCACCGTGCGAGAAAAAGAGCCGGTCATGCGCCAGATTTTCATTGGCCGTGGTGCCGATGTGATCGTGCAAGACGCGCTGGAACGCAAGCTTTATGTGATCCGCAAAACCGCCAGCGCCGCGATTCAAGCTTTGCAACTGAAGCACAGCAACGAGTACTACATCCCCAGCATGTCCAGCCGCACTGCCGTATACAAAGGCTTGTTGTTGGCGGACCAAGTGGGCACCTATTACATGGACCTGCAGGACGAGCGTTGTGTGTCGGCTTTGGGCTTGGTGCACCAACGCTTCTCCACCAACACTTTCCCAGAGTGGCCATTGGCTCACCCCTACCGCTATGTGGCGCACAACGGAGAGATCAACACCGTCAAGGGAAACTACAACTGGATGAAGGCGCGCGAAGGCGTGATGTCTTCGCCCGTGCTGGCAGCCGATTTGCAAAAGCTCTATCCCATCAGCTTTGCCGGCCAGTCCGACACCGCCACCTTTGACAATTGCTTGGAACTGTTGACGATGGCGGGTTACCCCATCAGCCAAGCCGTGATGATGATGATTCCCGAGCCATGGGAGCAGCACACCACCATGGACGAGCGTCGCAAAGCGTTTTACGAATACCACGCCGCGATGTTGGAGCCGTGGGATGGCCCCGCGTCGATTGTTTTCACCGATGGCCGTCAGATTGGGGCCACGTTGGACCGCAACGGCCTGCGTCCCTCGCGTTACATCATCACCGACGACGACATGGTGATCATGGGCTCGGAAACTGGCGTGCTGCCGATTCCCGAGAGCAAGATCGTGCGCAAATGGCGCCTGCAACCCGGCAAGATGTTCCTGATCGATTTGGAACAAGGCCGCATGATCAACGACGAAGAGTTGAAGGCGGGCCTGGCCAGCGCCAAGCCCTACAAACAGTGGATTGAAAACCTGCGCATCAAACTCGACGATGTCGCAGCAGCCCCTGTGGCCAAGTCCTCTGATGTGGCCTTGCTCGATTTGCAGCAAGCTTTTGGCACCACACAAGAGGACATCAAGTTCTTGTTGGCCCCGATGGCACAAGCAGGCGAAGAGGCTATTGGCTCGATGGGCAATGACAGCCCATTGGCCGTTTTGTCGGACAAAAACAAGCCGCTTTACAACTACTTCAAGCAGTTGTTTGCGCAGGTGACCAACCCGCCGATCGACCCGATTCGCGAAGCCATCGTGATGTCCTTGGTGTCCTTCATTGGACCCAAGCCGAACTTGCTCGACATCA
>JBEGTA010000056.1:0-4804 GCA_041179665.1 Pseudomonadota bacterium | reverse complement strand
AGGACGTGATCTTCACCAACGTGGCCCTGACCGATGACGGCGATGTGTGGTGGGAGGGCATGGAAAAAGACACCGGCAAATTGCCTGACCATCTGATCGACTGGCAAGGCAAGGACTGGACACCCCAGATTGCCAAAGAAACCGGCGCCAAAGCGGCTCACCCCAATGCCCGCTTTACCGTGGCCGCGGCCAACAACCCCGCACTCGACCCCGCTTGGGACGACGCTGCCGGTGTGCCGATTGATGCCTTCATGTTTGGCGGCCGACGCTCGACCACCGTGCCCTTGGTGACCGAAGCCCGCAACTGGACCGAAGGCGTTTACATGGCTGCGACCATGGGCTCAGAGACCACCGCTGCCGCCTTTGGCGCGCAAGGCGTGGTGCGCCGCGACCCGTTCGCCATGCTGCCGTTCTGCGGCTACAACATGAGCGACTACTTCCAACACTGGCTGAGCACCGGTGCCAAGGCCGAGGCTGCTGGCCACAAATTGCCCGCTATGTACTGCGTGAACTGGTTCCGCAAGGGCGAAGACGGCTCTTTTGTCTGGCCCGGCTACGGCGACAACATGCGCGTCTTGAAATGGATGATCGACCGCTTGGAAGGCAAAGCCCAAGGCCAAGAAACCATGTTTGGCGTGGCCCCAAGCTATGCCGAAATCACTTGGACTGGGCTGGACTTCAGCGCCGAGCAATTCAAGGCCGTCACCAGCGTCGACAAGGCGGCTTGGCAAGCCGAGTTCAAGCTGCACGACGAGCACTTTGCACAGCTGAGCTACCACTTGCCCCAAGCCTTGCTGGACACCAAAGCCGCACTCGAAGCCCGTCTGGCGGCTTGAGCGCCAAGGCCCCAAGCATCCAAGCGCTCCACCTAAAAACCGCCCGGGCCAACGCCAGGGCGGTTTTTTTATGGGCTAAGCGGCCGATCGGCCCCATCTGAGGCGCAAAATTCAGGCCTCTTTGGTCTGCCTGCTCATGCTGAAAACCCCCGAATCTCGCCAACGCCTCGCGCTGTCTCTGCTCTGGATCACCCCGGCCCTTTGGTCGGTCAATTACATCGTGGCCCGCACCGCGCCCGGCGTGGCCGAGCCGCACATGCTGGCGCTGGGACGCTGGGCTTTGGCCGGCATGATTTTGGCGTTCATTGCCCGCCAAGAGCTTTGGCGTGAGCGGCGCAGCACTTGGCGCGCAGCTGGGCACTATCTGGTGTTGGGGGCCTTGGGCATGCTGGTGTGCGGGGCATGGGTTTACCAAGGCGCGCAAACCACCACCGCCATGAACATCGCGCTGATTTACGCGGCCTCACCGGTCTTGATTGCTTTGGGCGCGGTGCTGTGGTTGGGCGAGCGCTTCTCTTGGCGCCAAGGCCTTGGCGTTGTGATCGCCATGTCGGGTGTGTTCCACGTGGTGGTCAAAGGGCAATGGGGTTCGCTCAGCCAAGTGCAATGGGTCGCAGGAGACGGTTGGATTGTCTTGGCCATGGTGTCCTGGGCCGGTTTTGCTTTGCTGCAAAAAAAGTGGCCTTCGCCCTTGGGTGCCACCGCGCGCTTGGCCGCCATTTGCATGGGCGGCGTGTTGGTGTTGTTGCCTTTTGCAGTGTGGGAATGGCTGCAACCCAGCACCCCCGCTTGGAGCACCCAAGCCACTTGGCTGGTGGTGTGTGCCGGCTTGGTGCCAGGGATTGGCGCCTATTGGGCCTATGGCTTTTGTCAAAAAGTGCTGGGGGCCAGTCGCGTAGCGGCCAGTTTGTACTTGGGGCCCTTGTATGGCGGCTTGACCGCTTGGGCCGTGTTGGGCGAATCGATGGGCTGGCACCACGTGCTGGGCGCGGGGCTCATTTTGCCGGGCATTTACCTCGCCTCAAGGCAAGCGCCCGACACCCCAGAGCCTTGATGCCGCCCCACAGTGTGGGGCTTGAGCGTCAGATGTAGTGCAGGCGGTTTTTGACCAATCGGGCCACGCGGCGGCTCATCAACGTGTTCAAGTCGTGGCTTGATCCGCTCAGGACGGTCTGTTCATCGTCGCGGTCCATGGCAGTTTGCAACTCGTTCATCAAACGGCTGTCGGTTTGAGCCATGGCCCAGACCCGCTCGTCAGAGCGGCGGCGTGCCACTTGGGCCGACCACGCGTCGAGGCCACGCATCATGTTTTGCGCCAGCCAGCGCGTGACGCCACGCAGTGCAGCGATGGCCACCACCGCCACCACCCACAGGGCCAACCAAGCCGCGATGACATGGGTTTCCGCCCAGTCGTCGATCAAGCGGTCGGTGATCACCACCAAGGCTGCGACGCCGGCAGTCAACAACACCGTGGACAGCACTTTGGCAGAGGTGGACGAAGTGGCCCCTGCGACCGCAGCTGCGGGCAGTTCGCGCCATTGAGATTTTTCAAAAATCGTATTCATTTTGTATTCCCTTCGTTGGATTTGATCGGTCTTGCAGATGCCATTTAGATCAACAACGAGGTGAATCATAGGGTTTTTACCCATGCGACTCCACTTTATATTTATGATGTTTATCATTCACGTTGGTGATAGATGTACAGTCTTGCCATGTCCCCCGCTATTCCCGCCTCTTTTCGCACGCTGGACCTGAACCTGCTCCGGGTCTTTGACGAAGTCATAGCCGAACGCAGCCTAACCCGTGCCGCGCGCAACCTCTCGCTCACGCAGCCCGCCGTCAGCAATGCCTTGCGGCGCCTGCGCGATGCACTGGGGGATGAATTGGTGCGCCGACAAGGCCACGGGGTTGAGCCCACGCCGCGCGCACTGGCTTTGTGGCCCAGCGTGCGCGAAGCGTTGCGCCAGTTGCAAGACGCCATTGCGCCCAGCACCTTTGTGCCGCAAGACGCCAGCAACACCTTCATCTTGTCGATGGCCGATGCCACGGCCGCAGAGCTCATGGGCAAACTGGCCCGGCAACTGCAAACCGAAGCGCCCAATGTCTCGTTGCGCGTGTTGCCGCTGACCACCCGCGACCCGCGCAAGCTTTTGGACGAGGGCACGGCGGACATTGCGCTGGGCTACTTTCCAGCGGTGCTGACCGATTTGACGGGCCGCGTCCAAGCCGGCGAAGCCGTGCCTTTTGAGCACCAGCGCCTGTATGCGGGCGAGTATGTTTGCGTGATGCGGCAAGACCACCCCTTGGCCCAGCAACCGCTGACGCTCGACGCCTATTGCGCAGCACGGCATTTGCTCGTGAGCTTTTCTGGGCGACCTTATGGCTTTGTGGACGAGGCCCTAGCCTCCATCGGTCGGCAACGGCGCATTGTGCTCACGGTGAACCAGTTTTTTACAGCGGGTCAGGTGGTGGTCAACTCCGACTTGCTCACCGTGTTGCCCCGGCACTTTGTGCCCACCACCGGCATGAGCGACCAATTGGTATTACGCGAACTGCCACTCGATGTGCCGCCAGTGCATGTCGAGGCGCTTTGGCACCGACGCATGCAACACGACAGCGCACACCAATGGCTGCGAGGGCAGTTATTGCAAGTGGCCAAAGCCGCTTTTGCCAGCGGAGCGCCCGCATGAACATCCAGCTGTTGTCCGACTTGCACCTCGAAGCCAACCCCGGCTTTGTGCCCACCCCCGCGCCCGGCGCCGATGTGCTGGTGCTGGCGGGCGACATTGGTTCGTACCAAGCCCACTCGGCCCTCACCGCATCGGGCGATACCGACTTTGGGTTGGGCCGCTTTTCGCCACTGCGCGGCTGGCCGACACCGGTGTTGTTTGTGCCGGGCAACCACGAATACGACGGCCTGGACTTTGACGAAGCCCACGACCGACTGCGCGACACCTGCGCGCGGCTGGACATCGTGTGGCTAGAAAGCGAAGTGCTGCACATGAACGGCGTGCGCTTTGTCGGCAGCACTTTGTGGACCGATTTTGATGCGCTGGGCCCGATGGCAGGCCAAAGCCTGCCGGCAAAAATTCCGGCGCATTTCAGCCACCCCAACAGCTTGTACACACGGCAACTCAAAGCCCGCGAAAAAGCCTTCAGAGCCGCCAACTACTATTTGCGCAAAACCGGCACCACCCGCGGCGCCACGCCTTGGCTCGCAGAGCAAGTGCGCGAACAAGCGCTGCAAAGTCAAGCCTGGCTGAGCGCGGCCCTGCACACGCCCTTTGACGGCGCCACTGTGGTGGTGACGCACTTTGCCCCCAGCTTGCGCAGCGCCGATCCGCGCTATGGCCAAGTGCCGGGCACGGCCGGGTTTTGCAACGCACTCGATGCCCTGTTGCCTCGGGCACAACTGTGGCTGCATGGACACCTGCATTGCCCGGTGGACTACCGCCACCAGGGCTGCCGAGTGGTGGCCAACCCGCTGGGCTATGCACACAAAAACGAGCAAATCACATTTCAGGCGCAGTGTGTCGTGAGCGCAGAACAAGCGATTTCATGATCTGCGTCAAGCCATGTGAAGGGGTTTTCAGTACATTGAAGCTTTATGGCATTGCACTGAGGAGCTCTTATGAAAATCTTATTGGCCGTTGATGGCAGCGACTACACCAAGAAAATGTTGGCCTACCTGTGCACCCATGCCGAGTTGCTCAGCCCCAACAACAGCTACACCTTGCTGACGGTGCAAGCACAATTGCCGCCCCGCGCACGCGCTGCTGTGGGCAAAGAGGTGGTTGAGAGTTACCAGCGCGAAGAGTCCGAAAAAGTGCTCGGCCCGGTGAGCAAATTTTTGCTGCGCCACGAGGTCAACGCCAAGACATTGGCCAAGGTCGGCCATGCGGGCGAGATCATTTCAAAAACGGCCGACAGCGGCAAGTTTGACTTGGTGGTGATGGGCTCACACGGTC
>JBEGTA010000055.1:0-3673 GCA_041179665.1 Pseudomonadota bacterium | reverse complement strand
GGCGCGCCCTGCCGATTAACATCGGGTTTTGATCGTTTTTCCATGCCAGCCGACTTTTCTCCTCCGTACGATCTGCCGATCGAATTCTCTTCAGACAGCCAGGTGGCCCAGCTGCGCGTGCCGCCGCACTCCATAGAGGCCGAGTCCAGCGTGCTGGGGGGCTTGCTGCTGGACAACGGCGCCTGGGACCGGGTCGGCGATATGCTGAGCGACAAGGATTTTTACCGCCACGAGCACCAGCTCATTTACGCGGCCATCGGGGCTCTGATCAACGCATCCAAGCCTGCCGATGTGATCACAGTGTTTGAGCATGTGCAAAACCAGGGCCATGGCGAAGACACGGGTGGTTTGGCGTACCTGAACTCGCTGGCCCAGTATGTGCCCAGCGCCAGCAACATCCGCCGTTATGCCGAGATCGTGCGCGAGCGCTCCATCTTGCGCAAACTGGTGTCGGCGAGTGACGAGATCGCCACCAACGCCTTCAACCCCCAAGGCAAGGCGATTGACCGGATCTTGGACGAAGCGGAACAAAAAATCTTCAACATTGGTGAAGAAGGCTCGCGCATGAAGCAGGGCTTTCAGTCTATGGACACCTTGGTGGTGGAGCTGCTCGACCGTGTGCAAGAAATGGCCGACAACCCCAACGACATCACGGGGGTGCCGACCGGCTTCTACGATTTGGACCGCATGACCTCCGGCTTGCAGTCGGGCGACTTGGTGGTCTTGGCCGCGCGTCCCTCGATGGGTAAGACCGCATTTGCCATCAACATTGCTGAGCACGTGGCCTTGAACGAAGGTTTGCCCGTGGCGGTTTTCTCGATGGAAATGGGCGCATCGCAATTGGCGGTGCGTGTGGTGGGTTCGATCGGCCGCATCGACCAAGGGCGTCTGCGCACGGGCAAGCTGCACGACGACGAATGGCCGCGCTTGACCGAAGCCATCGAAAAGTTGCGCACCGTGTCTTTGCACATCGACGAAACGCCGGGCCTCACGCCCTCAGAGTTACGCGCCAACGCCCGCCGTCTGTCACGGCAGTGCGGCAAGCTGGGCCTGATTGTGGTGGACTATTTGCAGTTGATGAGTGGTTCGGGCGGCTCAGGTGGCGACAACCGGGCGACCGAATTGGGCGAGATTTCGCGGGGGCTGAAAATGCTCGCCAAAGAGCTGCAGTGCCCGGTGATTGCTCTGTCACAGTTGAACCGAAGCGTTGAGCAACGCACCGACAAGCGGCCCATGATGAGCGATTTGCGCGAGTCGGGTGCCATTGAACAAGATGCCGACATCATCATGTTCATTTATCGTGACGACTACTACAACAAAGATTCCAAAGACCCCGGCGTGGCTGAAATCATCATCGGCAAACAGCGTAACGGCCCCACAGGCACGGTCCGATTGACCTTCCTGAAGAACCTCACGCGTTTTGAAAGTTTGGCTTCGGGCCTCAGCGACGATTACTGAGACCCTTCATGGCCAGCCGACAGGCGACAGGCGGCAAACAATAAGCGACAAGCGACTGTGTGCGTTTGCAACCGCCAGTGCCCACGGCACTGGCGCTGCCTTAAAGCGCTTCGCTGGCGAAGTCGGCCAACCTTGAGCGCTCACCCCGTGCCAGGGTGATGTGCCCCCCGTGCGCCCAGCCCTTGAAGCGGTCAACGGCATAGGTGAGACCCGACGAGCCTTCGGTCAGATAAGGCGTGTCGATCTGGGCCAAGTTGCCCATGCAGATGATTTTTGTGCCGGGCCCTGCGCGGGTGATCAGCGTCTTCATCTGCTTGGGGGTCAAGTTTTGCGCTTCGTCGATGATGACGTATTTGTTCATGAAGGTGCGGCCCCGCATGAAGTTCATGCTCTTGATCTTGATGCGGCTCTTGATCAATTCGTTGGTGGCGGCGCGGCCCCATTCGCCGGCGTTGCCGCCATCGCCCTTGGCCAGAAACTCGAGGTTGTCGTCCAATGCGCCCATCCAAGGGCCCATTTTTTCTTCCTCGGTGCCGGGTAAAAAGCCAATGTCTTCCCCCACGCTCACGGTTGCACGGGTCATGATGATCTCGGTATAGCGGCGGTCATCCAACACTTGCGTCAGACCGGCGGCCAATGCCATCAGCGTTTTGCCGGTGCCCGCTGTGCCTGCCAAGGTCACGAAATCCACATCCGGATCGGTCAGCAGGTTCATCGCAAAATTTTGTTCGCGGTTGCGTGTGGTCACACCCCAAACCGCATTCTTCTGGTGGTTGAAGTCTTTCAGGGTGCGCAAGACCGCTGTTTTCCCTCGGATTTCAGTGACCCGCGCATACAGGCTGGGTTCGCCTGGGGCCTCGAAAAACACAAACTGGTTCATGAACAAGCTGGGCACGATGGGTCCGCTGATCCGATAGTAGGTGTGCGTGCCTTGTTGCCAACTCTCCACGGTCTTGCCGTTCTTGAGCCAAAAATCGGGTGGCAAGGCCAAGGAACCGGGGTACAGCAAATCGCCGTCTTCGAGCGTCTTGTCGTTTTGGTAGTCCTCAGCCTGCAAGCCCAAAGCGCGTGCCTTGACCCGCATGTTGATGTCCTTGGACACCAACACCACGTCTCGGGGGGCGTGCATTTGCCCCAAGGCCTTCACCACACCCAAGATCTGGTTGTCGGCTTTGCCTTGTGGCAGGGCCAAGGGCAAGCTCAAGTCGAGCGCTTGGGTTTGGAAAAACAGCTGCCCGGTGGCGTCGTTGTGCCCGGTGGTGTTCAGGGGCGAACCTTTGCCCAGGTCGGCGCCTTGCGCCTGGGCGAGTGCGTCGAGTGAGCGGCTGGCTTGGCGTGCATTGCGCGCCACTTCGGTCATGCCTTTTTTATGGCCGTCCAACTCTTCCAGCACGATCATCGGCAAAAAGACGTCGTGTTCCTCAAAACGAAACAGGCTCATGGGATCGTGCATCAGCACGTTGGTGTCCAGCACAAACAGTTTGCTGGGGCCTGATCGGCGTTTGGGGCGGGTCGGGGCCGGCATGGCCCGTTGTTTTGAAGGCGCTGGCTGTTCAGCCCTGGCAGGTTCGTTCATGACGCTGGTCGAGCGATCAGAGCTTGCTCGTTTGGTCTTTGTCGTTGTCGTTTGGCTAGCGGTCTGGCGTGCGGCTTTGTTGGAGGCCTTCTCGGCAGAAGGAGAGGAGGGGACTTCGGTATTTGACTCGGTGTTCTCTGATTCGTTGTTCTCAAAAGCGGTGTGGGTCAATCGGCTGGCGCGTTGGGTGGGTGCGGGTGGCAGTGGCATGAACAAGGGTCTCTTGAGGATGGAAAAAAGGAACGTCAAAAAACAAAAAGCCGCCTGGAGGCCAAGGCGGCTTTTTGTGTGTGAAGGAGGGAGCTGGGTTTCAGCGGCATGCAAACATTATGCACGAGCCAAAAGACAGTTTCTTCGGGGGAGATCAGGCCACTGCAGCGGCTTTTTTCAGGTCTTTAACGGCCTTCAGAACTTCTTCCACGTGGCCCGGAACTTTCAGGCCGCGCCACTCTTGTTTGAGGGTGCCATCTGCGCCGACCAAGAAGGTGCTGCGCTCGATGCCTTTGACCTTTTTGCCATACATGATCTTGTTTTTGACCACGCCAAACATGTGGCACATTTTTTCTTCTGTGTCAGCGATCAATTCGAAAGGGAGTTCGAGTTTGGTTTTGAAGTCGTCGTGTGACTTCATGTTGTCGC
>JBEGTA010000054.1:0-5864 GCA_041179665.1 Pseudomonadota bacterium | reverse complement strand
CGGCACAACGCCTACTTTGCGGCCATTCAAAGCAAGCCCGGTTGCCGCGCCATCAGCACCGACACCTGCGTGCCCATCAGCAAATTGGCCGACTGCTTGCTGGACTCGGTGACCGAAACCGACAACAGTGGCTTGCCCTACTTCTTGGTGGGCCATGTGGGCGACGGCAACTTTCACTTTGGCTATTTGATTGACCCGAACAACCCCCAAGAGTGTGAAACTGCTGAGGCCTTGAACCAGCAACTGGTGAACCGCGCTTTGCGTTTGGGCGGCACCTGCACCGGCGAGCACGGCATTGGTCTGCACAAAATGGACTTCTTGCGCACCGAAACCGGAGAAGGCGCGGTCGACATGATGCGCACCATCAAGCGGGCCCTCGACCCGCACAACATCATGAATCCGGGGAAGATTTTTTCGATGTGAGCAGCCACTGCTCGACCTTGGCACACAACTGAGCAGGCTCAAATGGCTTGAGCATCAAATCGTTCAAGCCCGCCTGCCTGAAGGCCTCCAGGTCGATGGCATTGACGTTGGCGGTCAAACCCAAAACCGGCAAGGCATTGACCGGCGCAGCGAAGTCTTGACGCAAAGCGCGCGTCGCGGCAATGCCGTCCATGACCGGCATGACCATGTCCATCAAAACCAAATCGACCGTTTGTTCACGCAGGCACTGCAAGGCTTGCTGGCCCTCTGCGGCTTCCAAAATGGTGCTTTGCGGCCAGCCGTTTTGCAGCACCTTTTTGACCAGCAAGCGGTTCACCGGGTGATCGTCCACAACCAAAAAGCGCCAAGCTTGGTCGCCAGTTTGCACTGCAGGACTGCGCATAGGGGGAATGGGCTCTGGGGCTTGCGCCGCACGCAATGGCAAGCGCAACCAAAAACGTGAGCCTTGACCCAAGGCACTTTCAAAGCCAATGTCGCCACCCAATAGGTGTGCCAATTTTTGTGAAATGGCCAAGCCCAGTCCGTTGCCGCCGTAGCGCGGCTGAATGCCCATGTCGGCCTGACCGAAGCGTTTAAAGATTTGCGCGTGCCGTTCAGGGGCGATGCCAATACCGGTGTCGGTGACCAAGAACAACACGCCGGGGTTTTCCCACTGGACCCGAAACACCACTGAGCCTTGGTGGGTAAATTTGAGCGCATTGCCCAACAAATTCACCAAGATCTGCATGAGCCGATGGCGGTCGGTGTGCACCCACGTTGGCAAGTTTTCATCGATCTCAATCCGGTAATCCAACACCATGCTCTTGACCTTGGGTCGGAACAAATCAAAGGCGTAGCCGGTGATTTTGCGCAGCTCGAAAGTCTCGGACTGCACCACCAACTGACCTGCTTGCAGTTGTGAATAGTCCAAGATGTCGTTGATGACCGTCATCAGGTGATCGGCCGATTGACGTGTGTGGTTCAGCACCTTCAGCGCTTCGGGCTTGTCTTGCACACGGTCCAGCAACAAGTCATTGAAGCCCAGAATAGCGTTCATCGGGGTGCGCAGCTCGTGGCTCACGGTGGCGATGAAGTTCTCGCGCATTTTCAAAGTGTGCTCAAGCTCTTTGCGTTTGATTTCCAACTCGCGCTGGTACTGCATGCTCTGAGCCACCGCCTTCACGTGCAAGCGGTCATAAATCATGGGGATGATGATCAGCACCCCCGTGACCAAGCTGAAGGTGATCCACGACGAAGTGGACTGGGCCAAGCCCAACTCAAATGGCGGTAACAGGCCGGCATAACTGTTCAAAGCCAGGCTCAGTTGAACCGCCCACACCAAACACAACCAAAAAATGCCTGCGCGGCGACCGATCACATAAAAGGGGGTGAGCGGCAAAATCATCAGCCACGCCACACGAGGTGAAAAAACACCACCGGTTGGCCAAACGGCAAAGCACAGCAACACCAAACCGGCAGCCGTGCCCATGTGCACCCCCCAAGCCAACGGCATGCCGTAGTTGATCAAGACCAACAAACCGGTCAAAAACACCGCCATCAACAAGAGCATCAACGAGGCATTTTGGTAAGGGCTAATGGCCACATACAACAGCAACGTCGTGACCATCAAGCTCACGAAGAAAAAAACATAGGGCTTTTTGCCTTCGCGAAAAGCCACGGGCAAGCGAGCAATGGCTTGCTCAAACCAACTCGTCAACGGATGGTCGTCATGCACGATGAGGACTCCTAACGCGGGCAATATGCTGGGGGATCACGCGAACCAACTGCTCCAGGTCCATGGGTTTGTGCAGCACATCGTCCATACCGGCATCCAGGCACCGCTGACGTTCAACGGGGTTGGTATTGGCCGTCAAGGCCAAGATCGGCATGTGCGAAGTGGTGGTTGAAAATTGCAATCGAATCTGCTGGGTCAACTGCATGCCATCCATCTCCGGCATGATCATGTCGATCAGTGCCACATCAAAGGCTTCTGCTTCGAGCAGCTTCAGCGCCTCGGCCGCACTGCTGGCCACGACCACATGGGATTGCGGCCAACACTGCTTCAATTGCAAGCGAGCGACCATCAGGTTCATCGCGTTGTCGTCCACCACCAAAATGCGCAAAGTTGCATCCGCCACAACGGGCGCCCGTGTTTCGGCCAACGCGTGAGACGGCTGCGCCGCGACCAGCGGTATTTCAAACCACATCTGGGTGCCAAGCCCCAGCGTGCTGTCCACGCCGATTTGTCCGCCTTGCAGCGTCACCAGTTTTTCGCAAATGGACAGGCCCAGCCCAGTTCCGGCGAGATCGCCTGGGGTCTGCAACTCAATCTGCTCAAAGCGCCTGAATATCTGCGCTTGCTGCGCCGGCGCAATGCCTCGCCCCGTGTCAGTCACCTCAACCCTTAAGTTGTTGCCTTGATGCACAACGTTCAACACCACCTCACCTTGTTCGGTGAACTTGAAGGCGTTGTCGAGCAAGTTGCGACAAATTTGCACCAGGCGCTGTCGGTCTGCGCGAATGCTGGATGGCAACTGAGGATCCAGATGGCCGCTCAAGCGAAGCCCTTTTTCTTGGGCCTTGCCTTTGAAGGAGTCCAGCAATTCATGCATCAACACCGACAGTTCGAAATCGTGAGGCTGCAGTTGCAGATACCCCGCTTGAAGTTGTGAAAAATCCAAGATGTCGTTGACCACTTGCAACAAATGGGTGGTCGAGCGGCGGATGTGGTCAACCACTTCAACTTGTTCCGCACGGTCTGACAGCTCCTGCCGCAGGACCCCGTTGAAGCCCAAAATGGCATTCATGGGCGTGCGCAATTCATGGCCCACCGCGGCCACAAATTCGTCTTTGTGCGCCTGCGCGCTGAGCAAGGCTTGGTGCATGGCCTTGAGCTCTTCGTTGCGCGCATTGAGTTGCTTGAGTTGTTGCTCGTGCAAATGCTCATACAAACGCACGCCCAACATCAGATTTCCGGCGGCCAACAGACTGTTCATGACCGCCCAAGGCACGGCTTGACGGGTCATGTTGACATCGCTGCCAATCCATCCGTTCAAGCTACCCAAGTAAAGGGCGAAAATCGTTGCCAAGATGATGGTCAGCCAGACCCGTGTGGCCCATGGGCCCAAGAGCAGCAACACCGGCATGGCCAACACATTGAGCCAAATCACCGTCATCGAGTTGATGCCGCCTGAGCGCGTCGCCACATACGTCACCAACACATAGCAAGCGAACGTGGTCATGTGCACCACGAATGTGAAAAACCGACTCTGCCAAGCCAAGGGAACCATCAAGACCGTCAACACCGTAACCAGCAAGCTGGCGTTGCGGTCGTAATACCCTGGCGGGAACAGGTAAAAAAGCAGCGAGCTGGCCCCGACCGCCATCAAATAAATCAACAGGATGTTTTTCCGCGCAAACATCGAGCCGGCGTCCGGACCAAATCCGGAGCGGAAAAATGACGATCCTAGTTTGGACATTGACCCTTTGGCATTAGCCGCGCAGCTTGTCGATCAAGCCATTGAGCTCGTCCAGCGAGCCGAACTGAATGGACAACTCGCCCATCTCTTCGATCTTGCCCAATCGCTTGACGCGTTTTTTGACGCGCACCTCGACTTCGGCCATGAGCAAGTCTGACAGCTCTTCTTCGACGCGGCGAATGTCGCGCGACTTTTCTTTCTTGGGTTTTTGATGCACCAAGTTGAATTCAGCGCCGAGTTTTTTGGCCAAGCTTTCCGCTTCGCGCACGGACAGTTTTCTGGCCGCAATTTGGTTGGCGGCGGTGATTTGCGCCGCCTTGTCCAGAGACAACAAGGCCCGCGCATGGCCCATGTCCAAATCGCCGGCCATCAACATCGACTGCACGGGCTCGGCTAAATTCAGCAAGCGCAACAGGTTGCTGGCCGCACTGCGCGAACGCCCTACAGCCTGTGCTGCGGCTTCGTGAGTGAGCCCAAACTCTTTGATCAAGCGCTGTAAACCCTGCGCTTCTTCCAGTGGGTTGAGGTCTTCGCGTTGGATGTTTTCAATCAGCGCCATCGCGGCGGCGGCCTCGTTGGGCACATCGCGCACCAACACCGGCACCGACTCCAAACCGGCCAAATGTGACGCCCGAAAACGCCGCTCACCGGCAATGATTTCATATTTGCCGGCGTTGTCGCCCTCGGTGAGTTGGCGCACCAAGATCGGCTGCATGATGCCTTGCGCCTTAATGGACTCGGCCAATTCGTACAAAGCGCCTTCGTCCATTCGGGTGCGCGGCTGGTACATGCCGGGCACCATTTGGTCGAGTTTGAGCTGGGTTGGCACGCCCGTTTCTGCGGCCATATTGGCCGCTGGCGCGTCTTGCACTTTGGGGCCCAGCAGTGCTTCCAGTCCGCGGCCCAAGCCTTTGGGTTTTTTAGTGACCATGGTCAATCCTTCAACAGGGTTTGCAAAAGCGCATGGCCCTCTGGCCAGTCGCCTAAAGATGAATCTGCATTGATGTGCCCAGCGGCGCCGATGTCAATCCAGTCAGCGCGCCAATCTTGGGCCAAAGCCCGAGCGCGCGCCAGGCTGCAATAAGGGTCGTTTTGGCTGCCCACCAAAATGCTTTTGAACGGCAAGGCTTGCCGCACGATGGGCGACCAACCAGGCAAGCGAGGGTTCAGCTCTGGGGCTTCGGTGTCGCCCGGCGCGACCAACAGTGCCCCACGCACACGCGCCGTGTGCCTGGACACGCTGGCCCAAGCGGCCACCAAAATACACCCCAAACTGTGCGCGGCCAAAACCACCGGGCCCGGCGCGTCGATCACACTCTCGTCCAAGCGCGCCATCCAATCGCCGCGCAAAGGTTGCATCCAGTTGTTTTGCGCCACCACGCTGTAACCGTGCCGATGCGCCCAGCGCATTTGCCAATGCTCGGGGCCACTGCCTTGCCAGCCCGGCAACAGCAACACCGAGGCTTCGTGGCGCACGTTCACATCGGGCGGTAGGCCATGCGGTGCAGGGTTGGCAGCAACGGGCGTCATGGGGTGCTCTAAAAAAAGCCTGGCCACTCAAAGCGTGGGGGCCCGCACCACCAACTCGCGCGCAAAGTCGACATAGGACTGACTGCCCTTGGCCGATGCGTCAAACACCACCCCCGGCAAACCATAACTGGGCGCTTCGGCCAAGCGCACGTTGCGCGGAATCACGGTGTCAAACACCTTGTCGCCAAAGTGGGCCTTGAGTTGGTCGCTGACCTGCATTTGCAAGGTGATGCGCGGGTCAAACATGACGCGCAGCAAGCCAATGATCTTCAGGTCTTTGTTCAAGTTGGCATGCACTTGCTTGATGGTGTTGACCAAGTCGGTCAGCCCTTCCAGCGCAAAGTATTCGCACTGCATGGGCACAATCACGCCGTGCGCGGAGCACAAGCCATTGAGGGTCAACATCGACAGCGAGGGTGGGCAGTCGATCAA
>JBEGTA010000053.1:0-5153 GCA_041179665.1 Pseudomonadota bacterium | reverse complement strand
TGCTGTCGGCGTGTTGTTGACATTGCAGGCGTGCTCGACCGTTCCCAATGCGGATGCACGAGACCCATGGGAGTCGATGAACCGTGGGGTTTTCAACTTCAATGAAACTGTCGACACCTTGGCCATTAAACCCGCCGCCAATGCCTATGAGGCTGTTGTGCCCAAAGTCGTTCGCAAAGGGATTCACAACTTTTTGGGCAACATTGGTGATGTGTGGTCGCTGGCCAACAGCGCACTGCAACTGAAAGGCCAGGCTGCCGGCGAAACACTCATGCGCATCAGCGTGAACACGGTGCTCGGTTTGGGCGGGGTGATGGATGTGGCAACGGGCATGCAATTGAAAAGAAACAAGGAAGACTTTGGTCAAACCTTAGGGTACTGGGGCGTCAAACCGGGCCCCTATCTGGTGTTGCCCATTTTCGGCCCTTCAACTTTGCGTGATGCTTTGGCCAAACCCTTGGACTTCAAAGGCAATGCGACCTCTCTGATCAACGATGTTGCAACCCGCAACGTCTTGACGGTGGCCGATGTACTCGATACGCGCGTGGGTTTGTTGCAGACGGTCGATGCCATCAAATCGGCCTCGCTCGACCCGTACAACTTTGTGCGGGATGGTTATCTGCAAAAACGGACCAACGATATTTACGACGGCAATCCCCCTGCAGCTTTCAACTATTTTGAGTCAGAAGCGCCATAAATCTATAAAATAACCCTTTCGTCCTCAATATGAGATGGGTGCCCCAGTTCCCATCCCATGAAAAGTTATCCGATGAAAGCGTTGTTTCCTATGACTTTGAATCGCCGTCTCTGGCTGTCTGCTGCCTGCATTGCGGGGCTGAGCAGTGCCGTGCTGCCGGCGTGGGCCGCTGACGAAGCCCCTGATGCGTTCATCAAGCGCATCACCAATGAAACACTGGACACCATCAAAGCTGACAAATCGTTGCGCAGTGGCGATGTCAGCAAAATCATTCAATTGGTCGATGTCAAGTTGATGCCACACGTCAACTTTCGCCGCATGACTTCCTTGGCCACCGGGCCTGCTTGGCGCAAAGCCACCACGGAACAACAAAAACGGCTGCAAGAAGAATTTAAGATTTTGTTGGTGCGAACCTATGCCGGCGCACTCAGTCAAATCAACGACCAAGTGGTCTTCGTCAAACCCCTGCGCGCAGGGCAAGAAGACAAAAATCTGGTGGTCAACACCGAGATTCGCGGCAAGTCTGACCCCATCCAATTGGACTACCGTTTGGAGAGAACCCCAGGTGAGGGTTCAGGCTGGATGATTTTTGACTTGAATGTGTTGGGGATTTGGTTGGTTGAAAACTACCGCACCCAGTTCACCAAAGAGATCAATTCGGGTGGCATTGATGGCTTGATTGCCAGCTTGGCGGCGCGCAACAAATCCAACGCCAAAGCATCTTGAGACCATCTGAACCATGCGTCTCTTGAAATTGCCCAACACCTTGCTGCACGCCCAGGCCGATGCGTGCCTTTCACAGTGGGTGGCGCAATTGCCTCCAACAGACCCGCAAAGGGTTGAGGTCGATGCTTCCGAATTGATGAATTTTGATTCCTCGGCTTTGGCGGTTCTCTTGGCTTTGCGCAGGGCGGTGGCCGCCAAGGGTGGCGCCTTGAAAGTCTCGGGCATGTCGCCGCGTTTGCATCAGTTGGCGCATTTGTATGGTGTGCTCGACTTGCTCGAGCCAGCTTGAAAGCGGATTTCAGGGTCTTTTTGCCTTGATCGCCAAGCGCAGACCTGTTGCATGCGGGTCAGGACTTAAAATAACAGCCTCCCATGCCTGCGCTCTCATTTCAATCCGTCTCCAAGGTCTACCCCGCCAAAGCGGCAGGCGCAGCTGCGTTCAAGGCACTTGATCGTGTGAGCTTTGACGTTCAAGAGGGCGAGTTCTTTGGCCTGTTGGGTCCCAACGGTGCGGGCAAAACCACCTTGATCAGCACGCTGGCAGGCCTCACGCGGGCCAGTGAAGGCCAAGTGCAGGTGCACGGCCACGATGTGCAAAACGACTATGCCACTGCTCGCCGCCTGTTGGGTGTGGTGCCGCAAGAGTTGGTGTTTGACCCTTTCTTCACGGTACGTGAATCTTTGCGCATTCAATCGGGCTATTTCGGCGTCAAGAAAAACGATGCTTGGATTGACGAGCTGCTGGACAACTTGGGACTGTCAGACAAGGCCAATTCAAATATGCGCCAGTTGTCTGGCGGCATGAAGCGCCGGGTGCTGGTGGCGCAAGCGCTGGTCCACAAACCGCGTGTGATTGTGTTGGACGAGCCCACGGCGGGAGTCGATGTTGAGTTGCGCCAGACCTTGTGGCAGTTCATCGCCAAGTTGAACAAGCAAGGCCACACCGTGTTGCTGACCACCCATTACCTGGAAGAAGCCGAAGCCTTGTGTAGCCGCATTGCCATGCTCAAGCAAGGCCAATTGTTGGCACTTGAGCGCACCTCTGAATTGCTGCGTTCGGCGACCAGTCAGGTGCTGCGCTTGAAGCTTGACGGCGAGTTGCCTGTCAGCATGGCCTCGATCGCGCGGGTGACGGGGCGCATTGTTCAGTTGCCGGTGCACAACGCGCTCGAAATCGAAAATCATTTGGCCACCCTGCGCTCAGCGGGTTTGGTCGCCGAGGATGTTGAGATTCGGCAAGCCGACCTCGAAGATGTGTTCCTCGAAGTCATGAATCGCAAACAGCCCCTTGCGGGAGCAACCGCATGACCGGCTGGCAAACCCTGTTCTACAAAGAGGTGCTGCGTTTCTGGAAAGTGGCTTTTCAGACCGTGGCCGCCCCGGTACTCACCTCGGTCTTGTACATGCTCATCTTTGGCCATGTGTTGGAAGACCATGTGAAGGTCTATGACCAAGTGCCATACACCTCGTTTTTGTTGCCCGGTTTGATCATGATGGGGGTCTTGCAAAACGCCTTTGCCAACAGTTCGTCCAGCTTGGTTCAAAGCAAGATCATGGGCAGTCTGGTGTTTTTGTTGCTCACCCCTCTGTCGCACCGCAGTTGGTTTGTCGCCTATGTTGGCTCGTCGGTGGTGCGCGGCTTGGCGGTTGGCCTGGGTGTCTTCCTGATCACGGGCTGGATGGTCAACATCACATTTGTGAACCCCTTGTGGATCTTGGCTTTCGCCATCATGGGGGCGGCCATGATGGGCGCCTTGGGTGTGATCGCGGGGCTTTGGGCGGAAAAATTCGACCAAATGGCCGCTTTCCAAAACTTCATCATCATGCCGATGACGTTCTTGTCCGGGGTGTTCTATTCCATCCATTCTTTGCCGTCTTTTTGGCAGCACCTCAGCCACTTGAACCCGTTTTTCTACATGATTGACGGTTTTCGCTACGGTTTCTTTGGCCAAAGCGATGTCTCACCCTGGATCAGTCTGTCGGTGGTGGGTGTTGCGTTGACGCTCGTCAGCGCTTTGACTCTTTACCTTTTGCGCACCGGCTACAAAATCCGGAGCTGAACTTTATGAACGCAGAGCAACTTCAAGCCATCATCGCCGCAGGCCTCGACTGCACCCACTTGAGCGTGGAGGGCGATGGCCGCCATTGGAGCGCGGTGGTGGTCTCCGAAGCGTTTGCGGGCCTGCGCCCGATTGCCCGCCACCAGCGGGTGTATGCCACTTTAGGACAAAAAATGCACACCGATGAAGTGCACGCTTTGTCCATGAAAACCTATACGCCCGCCGAGTGGGCAAAACAAGCGAATTGATCGCCAACTTTTTCTGAAGAAATTGCCTTCTTCGCACACTGAGCTGATTCATGGATAAATTGAAAATTCGCGGCGGCAAGCGCCTGCAAGGGACGCTCGATGTGGCGGGTGCCAAAAATGCGGCGCTGCCTGAGTTGTGCGCGGCTTTGCTGACGGCAGAGCCTGTGACCCTGACCAATGTGCCTCGGCTGCAAGATGTGTCCACCATGCTGAAGTTGATTCGCAACATGGGTGTGTCGGCCGAGCACGATGCCGATGGCCGCGTAACCCTGGATGCGGGTACTTTGAACAACCCAGAAGCGCCCTACGAGTTGGTTAAAACCATGCGTGCTTCTGTGCTGGCGCTGGGGCCATTACTGGCCCGATTTGGTCGTGCCAAAGTGTCTTTGCCGGGCGGTTGCGCCATAGGCTCTCGTCCGGTTGACCAGCACATCAAAGGGCTGCAGGCGATGGGGGCCGAGATCACGGTGGACCACGGCTACATGTTGGCCAGTTTGGCTGCAGGCCGCGCGCGTCTGAAAGGCGCGCACATCACGACCGACATGGTGACGGTGACAGGCACAGAAAACTTTTTGATGGCTGCTGCTTTGGCCGAAGGTGAGACGGTGCTGGAAAACGCCGCACAAGAACCTGAAATTGGTGATTTGGCTGAAATGCTCATCAAGATGGGCGCCCAAATTGAAGGCCACGGTACCCGTCGCATTCGTATTCAAGGCGTCGAGCGTTTGCACGGTTGCCAGCACCAAGTGGTGGCTGACCGCATCGAGGCGGGCACATTTTTGTGTGCCGTGGCAGCGACCGGGGGTGATGTGGTGTTGCGCCATGGCCGCGCCGACCACCTTGAAGTGGTGATCGAAAAGTTGCGTGACGCGGGCGCCACCATTGAGGCCGGACAAGGTTTCATTCGAGTCAAAGCGGAAGGCCGATTGAAGGCCCAAAGCTTCCGAACCACCGAATACCCAGGTTTTCCGACCGACATGCAAGCCCAGTTCATGGCGCTTAACTGCATCTCGCAAGGTGCGAGCAAAGTGACGGAGACAATTTTTGAAAACCGTTTTATGCACGTCAACGAATTGGTGCGCTTGGGCGCCCACATCCAAATTGATGGCAAAGTTTCGGTGGTAGAGGGCGTTCAGAAATTGTCCGGCGCCACGGTCATGGCCACCGACTTGCGCGCATCGGCCAGCTTGGTGATCGCCGGTTTGGTTGCCGAAGGTGAAACCACGGTGGACCGCATTTATCACCTGGACCGCGGTTATGACCGCATGGAACTGAAACTGCGCGGCTTGGGTGCCGACATTGAAAGAGTGAAATGATCACGCTGGCCCTGTCCAAAGGACGCATCTTTGACGAGACCTTGCCGCTGCTCAAGGCCGCGGGCATCGAGGTGCTCGAAGACCCTGAAAAATCGCGCAAGTTGAT
>JBEGTA010000052.1:0-13127 GCA_041179665.1 Pseudomonadota bacterium | reverse complement strand
TGAGCAAATCACAGAGCGTGGTTTGGGCAATGGCATTTCCATCTTGATCTTCGCCGGTATTGCCGCTGGCTTACCCAGCGCGATGGGTGGTTTGTTTGAGCTGGTTCGCACTGGCGCCATGAGTCCATTGATCTCGATCTTGATCGTGGTGGTGGTGGTTCTCGTCACCTACTTCGTGGTGTTCGTGGAGCGTGGCCAGCGCAAGATCTTGGTGAACTATGCACGCCGTCAGGTGGGCAACAAGGTTTATGGTGGTCAGTCTTCGCACTTGCCACTCAAGTTGAACATGGCAGGTGTGATTCCTCCCATCTTTGCTTCTTCGATCATTTTGTTGCCTGCAACGGTGATCAACTGGTTCAGTTCGGGCGAAACAGACAGTGTGATCGTTCGCTTCTTCAAAGATGTGTCGAACAGCCTGGCACCAGGTCAACCGATCTACGTCATGTTGTATGCGGCGGCCATTATTTTCTTCTGCTTCTTCTACACCGCTTTGGTTTTCAACAGCCGTGAAACTGCAGACAACCTGAAGAAGAGTGGCGCGTTTATCCCGGGCATTCGTCCGGGTGACCAAACCGCTCGCTACATTGACAAGATTTTGTTGCGTTTGACGATGGCGGGTGCCGCCTACATCACGTTTGTTTGCTTATTGCCTGAATTTCTGATTCTGAAATACAATGTTCCGTTTTACTTTGGCGGTACATCGTTGCTGATCATTGTGGTCGTGACCATGGATTTCATGGCGCAGGTTCAGAATTATTTGATGTCACAGCAATACGATTCGCTTTTGAAGAAAGCCAGTTTCAAGTCCTGATCTATCCACTTGGGTGGTTAGCAATTTGAACAGTTCGTCAGTTGTGATCAGGTGCCAAACAGTGTTGATGACGCTGTTTGTGCAGGTCGGTTTGAGTATGAATCCCTGAGCCATTGGCTTGGGGCCACAAATTTCACCTTGTCTCACAAGATGGGGTAACGATGAGTTTTAGGAGAAAACCATGAGAGTTTCGGCTTCGGTGAAGAAAATTTGCCGCAACTGCAAAATCATTCGCCGTAAAGGCGTTGTTCGTGTGATCTGCACTGATCCACGTCACAAGCAGCGTCAAGGCTGATTGAATTAGTTTTAGAGGACGAAAATGGCACGTATCGCTGGCATCAACATTCCGCCGCACAAACATGCTGAAATTGGCTTGACTGCCATCTTCGGTATTGGTCGCACCCGCGCTCGACAAATTTGCGAGGCTTCTGGCATCGCTTATTCGAAAAAGATCAAAGATCTGACGGACGCTGATCTCGAAAAAATTCGCGATCAAATCGCAGCTTTCACTATTGAAGGTGACCTGCGCCGCGAAACCACCATGAACATCAAGCGTTTGATGGACATTGGTTGCTATCGTGGTTTCCGTCATCGTCGCGGTTTGCCCATGCGCGGTCAGCGTACACGCACCAATGCCCGTACTCGCAAGGGTCCGCGCAAAGGCGCAGCGGCTCTGAAAAAATAAGCAGGATTGAGAGACCACCATGGCTAAAGCACAATCAAACAGCGCATCACAACGTGTTCGCAAAAAAGTCCGCAAGAACATTGCCGACGGTATCGCACACGTTCACGCGTCGTTCAATAACACCATCATCACGATCACTGACCGCCAAGGCAACGCCTTGTCGTGGGCTTCGTCGGGTGGCCAGGGCTTCAAGGGTTCACGCAAGTCAACACCTTTCGCTGCTCAGGTTGCTTCCGAAGTGGCTGGTCGTGCAGCGCAAGAACAAGGCATCAAAAACTTGGACGTCGAAATCAAGGGCCCAGGTCCTGGTCGCGAGTCTTCCGTTCGTGCCTTGGGTGCACTGGGCATCCGCATCACATCAATCGCTGATGTGACGCCTGTTCCGCACAACGGCTGCCGCCCTCAAAAGCGTCGTCGTATCTAATTTCAAACCAAGCCCACCGCCAGGCCATGCTTGCATCGCCTGGCTCCCGCATTTTTGATGCGGTAGTTGCATAAAGGAAAATCAAGTGGCACGCTATCTCGGCCCCAAGGCCAAACTCTCTCGCCGTGAAGGCACTGACTTGTTCTTGAAGAGCGCTCGTCGCTCGATCGCGGACAAGTCTAAATTTGACTCCAAGCCAGGCCAACACGGTCGCACTTCGGGTCAGCGCACCTCAGACTACGGTCTGCAATTGCGTGAAAAGCAAAAAGTCAAACGCATGTACGGCGTGCTGGAGAAGCAGTTCCGTCGCTATTTTGCTGAAGCCGACCGCCGCAAGGGCAATACAGGTTCTAACCTGTTGGGTCTGCTGGAGTGCCGTTTGGACAACGTGGTTTACCGTATGGGCTTTGGCTCTACACGTGCAGAAGCCCGTCAAATGGTTTCTCACAAAGCCATCTTGGTGAACGGCCAATCTGTCAACATCCCTTCCTACTTGGTTAAGGCCGGTGATGTGATCGCTGTTCGCGAAAAATCCAAAAAGCAAAACCGTGTGGTGGAAGCTTTGCAATTGGCTCAACAAGTAGGTATTCCTGCTTGGGTCGAAGTCAATGCCGACAAGGCAGAAGGCACCTTCAAGAAGGTTCCTGACCGCGATGAATTCGCAGCTGACATCAACGAATCGTTGATCGTCGAACTGTACTCACGTTAATCCTTTGTTTCAATCGTTCCCGGCGCACAAGGCATTGTGGGCCGGGTGCTTCATCAGCCTTACCGGTGTAACGAACCGGGGGTATTGAGAGGAAGTCTGAATGCAAACCAATCTGTTGAAACCCAAAGCCATCCAAGTTGAACAATTGGCCGCCAATCGTGCAAAAGTCACGTTGGAGCCTTTTGAGCGCGGTTATGGTCACACGCTCGGCAACGCACTGCGTCGCGTCTTGTTGTCTTCTATGGTTGGCTACTCCGCCACTGAAGTCACCATCGCCGGTGTGGTGCATGAGTATTCCTCCATCGACGGCGTGCAAGAAGATGTGGTTAACATCTTGTTGAACTTGAAAGGTGTGGTTTTCAAACTGCACAACCGCGATGAAGTGACCTTGAGTTTGCGCAAAGACGGCGAAGGTGCCGTGACTGCCGCTGACATTCAAACCCCTCATGACGTAGAAATCATCAACCCTGAGCACGTGATTGCCAACTTGTCGCAAGGCGGCAAGCTGGACATGCAAATCAAGGTTGAAAAAGGCCGTGGCTATGTGCCCGGTAGCATGCGCCGTTTTGCTGACGAGCCATCCAAGGCTTTGGGCCGCATCGTTCTCGACGCATCTTTCTCGCCGGTCAAGCGCGTGAGCTACACCGTCGAAAGCGCTCGTGTTGAACAGCGTACCGACTTGGACAAATTGGTCATCGAAATTGAGACCAATGGCGCCATTACCGCTGAAGATGCGGTGCGTTCTTCTGCCAAGATTTTGGTAGAACAATTGGCCGTCTTCGCGCAACTCGAGGGCAGCGAATTGTCGGCCTTCAATGAGCCTGCGCAACGTGGTGGTGCTGGTAGCTTCGATCCGATTTTGCTGCGTCCCGTGGATGAGCTCGAGTTGACAGTTCGCTCGGCCAACTGCCTCAAAGCAGAAAACATCTATTACATCGGTGATCTGATCCAGCGCACCGAGAACGAGTTGCTCAAGACCCCTAACTTGGGTCGCAAGTCACTCAACGAAATCAAGGAAGTCTTGGCTTCCCGCGGCTTGACTTTGGGCATGAAGCTCGAAGCCTGGCCCCCAGCAGGTCTGGAAAAACGATAAGTCGAAGTTCCCGGAAAGCATCCGGGGTTGTGCACGGGCAGTACCTGATACGGCTGCCTGTTTAATAAAGAAAGGTAAGCACCATGCGCCACGGAAACGGCCTCCGTAAATTGAACCGCACCAGCGAGCACCGCCTCGCCATGCTGCGTAACATGATGAACTCGCTCATCGAGCACGAAGTCATCAAGACCACTTTGCCCAAAGCCAAAGAGCTGCGTCGCGTCATTGAGCCCATGATCACATTGGCCAAAGAAGACAACCTGTCGAACAAGCGTTTGGCCTTCAACCGTTTGCGCGATCGCGACAGCGTCGTGAAATTGTTCGCCGATTTGGGCCCTCGTTTTGCCAAGCGTCCAGGCGGTTACACACGTATCCTGAAAATGGGTTACCGCGTGGGTGACAACGCGCCGATGGCCTTGGTTGAATTGGTCGATCGCGCTGAATCTACTGCCGAACAAGCAGCAGAGTAAGGTACAATCAAGACATACCGCGGGGTGGAGCAGTCTGGTAGCTCGTTGGGCTCATAACCCAAAGGTCGTTGGTTCAAATCCGGCCCCCGCAACCAAATTTCAACTCAGGTTGAACATCAAAAAAACCCTCTTCGGAGGGTTTTTTCGTTTCTACAATCCCAAAAAAAAGCGTTGGAATTATTCAGGCAAACGGTCCAGCAAGCCATTCAACGCATGGCCCACGGTGGCGCACCGAATGGCGGCGCGGTCACCCTCAAATTGCCGCATTTCAGATGTACAAACACCTTGGATGCACCAAGCAAACCAGACCGTCCCCACAGGTTTCTCGGCGCTGCCACCGGTCGGTCCAGCGATGCCTGTCACTGCGACCGCAACTTCGGCCTGCGATCGGTACACCGCACCTAAGGCCATTGCACGGGCAACCGCCTCACTGACGGCGCCATGACTTTCGATCAAACCCTCAGGCACACCCAGCATTTGCGTTTTTGAAGCGTTGGAGTAAGTCACAAAGCCACGATCAAACCAAGCGCTGGAGCCAGCCACATCGGTGCAGTTGGCGGCGATCATGCCGCCAGTACAACTCTCTGCTGTGCTCATTTGAAAACCAAGGCGAAGCAAATGACTGGCTAACTTTGGAGCCAATGAGGAGGGAGGCAAAGTAGACATCAGAACCATCTCCATAAAGCGATGGTGAGAACAGTGCAAAAGGCAGCGACAAGGTCATCCCAAATGATGCCCCAGCCTCCTCGCCAACCGAAACCTTTGAACAAGCGATCGGCCCAAGCCACGGGCCCTGGCTTAACAGCATCAAAAAAACGAAACAAAACAAAGGCAGTTAGCTGACCCCAAAACCCAGTGGGCATAACCAAAAACAAAATCAACCACATGGCAATGATTTCGTCCCAAACGATCGATCCCGGATCGGCGATACCCATGTGGCGCGCCGTCATTGTGCAAGCCCACCAACCTACCAGCAAGGCAATTGCAATGACCACGGCTTGGACAGGTTGCGTCAAAGTCGATTGCAGCACCAGCCAAGACAGCCAACCCCATAAACTGCCCACCGTGCCGGGTGCCTTGGGCGACAAGCCAGAGCCCCAGCCCAGTGCGATGGCATGCGCAGGGTGAGCCAGCATGAAAGCAACAGTCGGTCGGGTGATGGATTGAACAGTCACGGCATCATCCGCTTGCAAATTCTTCGTCATGCAAAGTGGTCAAAAGAGCGGAAATGGCGGGTCACGCGCTGGCCCGAAGGATCGAGGATCACCAAGGACTCGGAGGCGGTGATTCGACCGATTCGGGTGACCCGCGTTTGGCTGGCCTGAGCGGCTTTGTGAACCTGTTCTGCCACAGAAGGGGGAGCACAAAAAACCAATTCGTAATCGTCGCCGCCAGACAAAACGCAGGTCATGGCCAAATCGAAAGGACAGGCCCATAAGGATTGTGTTTGCATCAAGGGCAAGGCCTGCGTCAGCTCAATTTCTGCACCCACCCGACTGGCTTTGAGGATGTGCCCTAAATCGCCAAGCAAGCCATCGCTGATGTCAGCCATGGCATTGGCTATGCCTCTCAGAGATTGACCCAAAGCGATGCGAGGCGTAGGGGCTTCCATGCGCAGTCGTGCCATGTCAAAAACTGCTTGCGGCAAGCTCACGCTGCCGCGAAAGGCCTCCAATGCCAAGCGTGCGTCACCCAAATGGCCACTCACATACAGATCGTCACCCGCTTGTGCGCCACTGCGCAAAATGGCAGCTCCATTTGGCATGTCGCCCATCACAGTGATGGCAATGTTCAAAGGCCCTTGGGTGGTGTCGCCTCCCATCAATTCGCAACCGTGAGCATCCGCCAAATCGAAGAGGCCTTTTGAAAACCCTGCCAGCCATGTTTCGTCAACTCGGGGCAATGACAGCGAAAGTAACAAAGCCTGAGGGGTGGCGCCACAGGCGGCCAAGTCGCTCAAATTAACGGCCAAGGCTTTGTGCCCCAAACGGTAGGGATCGGCGGTGGATAAAAAATGGCGACCTTCCACGAGCATGTCTGCCGAGAAAGCCAATTGATGCCCGGAGCGGGGCGACCAAACGGCGCAATCATCGCCAATGCCCACAGCCGCTTGCTGGGGCGGACGCTTGAAGTAGCGTTCAATCAGATCAAATTCACCCATGTGCAGAAGCTTAACCGCAAGGGGGTCAGTGCAGGGTGCGACCTGCCAGACCGGAGTTGGACGATTCAAGCACAAAAGTGTCAATCGGCGCATCGAAGCGATGGCCATCTTCGGCCACAAAAAAGTAACTCCCGCGCATGGTGCCGCTCGGAGCATGCAGGCGACAACCACTGGTGTATTGAAAGGATTCGCCGGGTCGCAGCAGGGGTTGCTGCCCGACCACGCCCAAGCCTTTGACCTCTTCGCTGCGCCCACTCTCGTCTTGGATCTGCCAATGCCGGGAAATCAGTTGTGCCGAAACAGAGCCGGTGTTGGTCACGGTCACGGTGTAGGCGAAAGCAAAGATTTTTTGCAAGGGATCGCTCTGCTCGGCCACGTACTGTGGGAGCACATCAATTTGAACGTTGTAAGAGGACATTTGCACATGTTAACTGCGACAATTACGCCATGACAACGACCTACAGAATTGCCCCTTCAATCCTCTCTGCTGACTTTGCGCATTTGGGCGCAGAAGTCAAAAGCGTCATTGACGCAGGTGCGGACTGGATTCACTTCGATGTGATGGACAACCATTACGTGCCGAACCTCACTTTCGGCCCCATGATTTGCCAAGCCCTCAAACCCCATGCCAAAACGGCATCGGGTGTGGCTGTGCCCATCGATGTTCATTTGATGATTTCGCCGGTTGATGCATTGGCAGCCTCTTTCGCCGAAGCGGGCGCCGACTTGATCAGTTTCCACCCCGATGCCAGCGGTCATGTTCACCGCAGCATCCAAGCGATCAAGAGCAAGGGCGTGAAGGCGGGTTTGGTGTTCAACCCCGCAGAACCGCTGGATGTTCTGGAGTGGACATTGGACGACATTGATTTGATTCTCATCATGAGCGTCAACCCGGGCTTTGGTGGTCAAAGCTTTATTGACTCGGCTTTGCGCAAAATCGAACAAGCACGCAAACTCATCGATGCCAGTGGCCGTGACATTCGTTTGGAGGTCGATGGCGGCATCAAGACGGACAACATTCGCCGCGTTGCGGATGCGGGTGCCGACACTTTTGTGGCCGGCAGCGCTATTTTTGGCAAGCCCGATTACAAATCCGTGATCGACCAGATGCGCCTGGCTTTGGGCTGAGACATGCCCGAGTTGTCCGCTGGCTTGACAGGCATCGAAGCACTGATCTTTGACCTCGATGGCACCATGGTGCACACCTTGGGCGATTTTCAGGTGGCTGTGCAGCGCAGCATGGCCGATTTGGACTTGCCCGCAGTCAGCCCAGCATTGATCGAGCAAACCATTGGCAAGGGGTCAGAGCACCTGATTCGAACGTTGTTGACGCACCAACTGGCCAGGCCCGAGGTCAAAGAGCAAGGCCAAACGTGCTCAGCCATGACTGTTGATGCCTTGTTTGAACGCGCATGGTTGCGTTATCAGCACCACTACCGTGTCATCAATGGTCAATTCGCCGATGTCTATCCAGGCGTGCTGACCGCATTGCAAGCCTTTGCTGACAGGGGCTTGCCCATGGCGTGTTTGACGAACAAGCCCTTGTCATTTGCCCAGAGTCTGCTGAAAGAAAAGTCGCTGGACACCTTTTTCTCGCAAGTTTTTGGCGGCGATAGCTTTGAGCACAAAAAGCCCCACCCCATGCCCATTCTCAAAACCTGTGAAGCCCTTGGGCTGGCGCCACAAAAGGTGTTGATGGTGGGTGATTCGAGCAACGACGCACAGGCCGCCCATGCTGCGGGTTGTCCGGTGGTGCTGGTGACATATGGCTACAACCACGGGCAACCCGTGCAAGACACCCCGGCTGCGGCTTGGCTGGACACGTTGGCCCAGTTGCCTGCATGCGTGCCCGCCAAGTTGGCTTGAAGGACGGTATCCGCTTAAAAACGCCACCCGGCTTTGCTACACTAGCATCACCATGTTCATCATTCCTAGTCACTCCAGCGCAGCCTGCCTGCCGAGCCAATCCCCAGCGGAAGGCCGGGGAGCCTGGCCCTGGCGTCAGCCAGTCTGACCTCTTTGACTGTGCGGCCTTGCCCGCCACCCGCACCCAGCACCGGCTGGGCAATTGGATGAATGAACAGCACCTCAACAGAGGTTGCCGAGCGCTTTGGAGGCTCATGCCGTGATCACCGAACTTGAATTTAAAAGCCTGGCCAGTCAGGGCTACAACCGCATTCCTCTCATGCTGGAGGCCTTTGCGGACCTTGAGACCCCGCTGTCGCTTTACCTGAAGTTGGCGCACACCAAGGACAACGGCAAGTACAGTTTTTTGCTGGAGTCGGTGGTGGGCGGTGAGCGTTTTGGTCGCTACAGTTTCATTGGCTTGCCCGCCAGAACCTTGTTGCGCGCGAGTGGCTTTGGTGGGCAGGCCAAAACCGAAGTGGTGCGTGATGGCGAGGTCATTGAAAGTGCCATGGGTAACCCACTCGATTTCATTGACCAGTACCAAAAACGCTTCAAAGTGGCGTTGCGTCCTGGCTTGCCGCGCTTTTGCGGTGGCTTGGCGGGCTATTTTGGTTACGACGCGGTTCGCTATATCGAGAAAAAACTCGAGAACTCTTGCCCACCCGATACCTTGGGCACCCCTGACATTTTGCTGCTGCAATGCGAAGAGTTGGCAGTGATCGACAACTTGTCGGGCAAGTTGTATTTGATTGTTTACGCCGACCCCGCCACACCCGAGGCCTATGTGGGCGCCAAAAAGCGTTTGCGCGATTTGAAAGAACAGCTCAAGTACTCGGTCAGTGCGCCCGTCGTCAAAGCCAGTCAGTCATACCCCACTGAGCGAGACTTTGCCAAAGCCGACTACATCAGCGCAGTTGAACGGGCCAAAGAACTGATTGCGGGTGGTGACTTCATGCAGGTGCAAGTGGGTCAGCGCATCAAGAAGCGGTACACCGAAAGCCCATTGTCTTTGTACCGCGCACTGCGTTCGCTCAACCCCAGCCCTTACATGTATTTCTACAACTTTGGCGAATTCCATGTCGTCGGGGCCAGCCCCGAGATTTTGGTGCGTCAAGAGCAAACCGAAGAGGGTGCCAAGGTCATCATTCGACCATTGGCGGGAACCCGACCGCGCGGCGCCACACCTGAAAAAGACAAAGCGGCCGAACAAGAGTTGATCAACGACCCGAAAGAGCGAGCCGAACATGTGATGCTGATTGACTTGGCGCGCAATGACATCGGACGCATTGCCAACATTGGCTCAGTCAAGGTGACCGAAGCTTTTGTGGTTGAGCGCTACAGCCATGTCATGCACATTGTGAGCAATGTCGAGGGCTTGTTGAATGAAGGCATGACCAATATGGACGTGCTCAAAGCGACCTTCCCGGCGGGCACGTTGACGGGCGCACCCAAGGTGCACGCAATGGAATTGATTGACCAGTTCGAACCGGTCAAGCGCGGTATTTATGGTGGGGCGTGTGGCTACATCAGTTATGCCGGTGACATGGATGTGGCGATTGCGATTCGTACCGCCATCATCAAAGACCAGACCTTGTATGTTCAAGCAGCAGCGGGCGTGGTGGCCGACTCGGTGCCTGAAATGGAATGGCGTGAAACCGAACACAAAGCCCGCGCCTTGTTGCGCGCCAGCGAGTTGGTCGAAGAAGGTTTGGAGTGAACATGGCCCGCAAAATCAAACTCCTGATGGTCGACAACTACGACTCCTTTACCTTCAACATCGTGCAGTACTTCGGTGAATTGGGTGCCGAGGTGGAAGTTTTTCGCAACGATGAAATTACCCTTGAAGCCATTGCCGCCAAGCAGCCCGATCGTTTGGTGATTTCCCCTGGCCCTTGCTCTCCCGCAGAGGCTGGCATTTCGGTCGCAGCGATACAGCATTTCGCAGGACAGTTGCCCATCTTGGGGGTGTGCTTGGGGCACCAGAGCATAGGCGCGGCCTTTGGCGGCAAGATTGTTCGCGCGCAAGAATTGATGCATGGCAAAACCAGCGTCATCTTCACCACGCAAGAGGGTGTTTTTGCAGGTCTTCCGCAAAATTTCACCGTCAATCGTTACCACTCACTGGCCATTGAGCGGGCCACTTGCCCGCCTTGTCTCAAAGTCACGGCGTGGACGGAAGATGGCGAAATCATGGGCGTTCGACACACCGAACTCGATATTGAAGGGGTGCAGTTCCACCCCGAATCGATCTTGACCGAACATGGCCATGCCATGCTCAAGAACTTCTTAGTTCGCCCATGATGACCGTGGACAACTTGGGCTTGTTCATCGCCTCGGGCGTGCTGCTCAACCTTTCGCCGGGACCGGATGTGCTGTACATCGTGAGCCAGTCTTTGCGCTCTGGTGTGAAAGCGGGGCTGGCGGCGGTGATGGGCATCACAGCCGGTTGTTGTGTGCACATGGCGGCAGCCGCCTTTGGTGTGGGGCTCTTGTTGGCCACATCGACCTTGGCCTTCAATGCCCTGAAGTGGGTGGGTGCAGCGTATTTGGTTTACATGGGTGTGCAACTGTTGTGGTCGCGCGCAACGGACTCTGAACATGTGGCGGTGCAGCCGCCAGTGCAAGTAGAAGTGGTGGACTTGAAAAAAATCTTTTTCAAGGGATTTGTCACCAACTTGCTCAATCCCAAAGTGGCACTTTTCTTTTTGGCCTTTGTGCCCCAATTTATTCCGGCGCACGCTGCAGAACCAACGTTCACCTTTATCCTGCTGGGTTGTTTGTTCAATTTGAATGGCCTGTTGGTGGGGATGGCCTGGGCCTGGGCGGCTGCAGGGCTGGCCCAGCGCGCGAGTCGCGTACAAAAAAGCCTTCAAAAGCTGGACCGCATTGCCGGCCTCATGTTTGTCGGTTTTGGGGTCAAGCTGGCGCTGGCAGATGGCACCGTACGTTGACAGCCACGCATTGGTTTGAATTTTTTCAAGGAACACGATCATGCCCATCACACCTCAAGAAGCGCTTCAGCGCACCATCGAGCACCGCGAGATCTTTCACGACGAAATGCTCAAGATCATGCGCATGATCATGAACGGTGAGTTGTCTCCCGTGATGACAGCCGCGCTGTTGACGGGTCTGCGTGTGAAAAAAGAAACCATTGGCGAAATCACGGCCGCAGCGCAGGTCATGCGGGAGTTTTCGGCCAAGGTGCATGTGGCCGACCCTACCCATTTGGTTGACATCGTGGGCACCGGGGGCGATGGCGCGCACACCTTCAACATCTCGACCTGCGCCATGTTTGTGGCGGCCGCTGCGGGCGCCAAAACCGCCAAGCACGGCGGTCGCAGTGTCAGCAGCAAATCGGGCAGTGCCGATGTGGTGGAAGCGTTGGGCGGCAACATCAACTTGACGCCCGAACAAATCGCGCGCTCCATCGAAGAAGTGGGCATTGGGTTCATGTTCGCGCCCAACCACCACCCGGCCATGAAAAACGTGGCTCCTGTGCGCAAAGAGTTGGGGGTGCGCACCATGTTCAACATTTTGGGCCCGTTGACCAACCCGGCCAGTGCGCCCAACATCCTGATGGGTGTTTTCCATTCAGACTTGGTGGGTATTCAGGTGCGCGCCTTGCAGCGCCTAGGCGCCGAGCATGCCGTGGTGGTCTATGGCCGCGACGGCATGGACGAAATCAGCTTGGGCGCGGCCACTTTGGTGGGCGAACTCAAAAACGGTCAGATCACCGAATATGAAATTCACCCTGAAGACTTTGGCTTGACCATGGCCAGCAACCGGGCTCTCAAAGTGGACACGCCGGAGCAGTCCATGGCCATGTTGCGCAGCGTGTTGGACAACCAGCCCGGCCCGGCCAGAGACATCGTCATGATCAACGCCGGAGCCGCCTTGTATGCAGCCAATGTGGCTGGCAGCATTGCAGATGGTCTCGAAAAAGCCCGTGCGGCTATTGAGTCCGGTGCGGCCAAGGCCAAGCTTGCACAATTCGTTGCGTTTGGTCGGTCTACGGCTTAAGGGTTGTGGCGCGATGATGGCGCTTGAATCGCTTGGGGTGTTTCCGCGCTGTTCTTGATTGCAGCTGGCATCATGCACGGGCTATTTGTTCGCATTTTGAAAGACGGCGCCACAGAGCCCGCACAGAAAGAAAAACATGAGTGACATTCTTGACAAAATCGTTGCGGTCAAGCGCGAAGAGTTGGCTGCCGCACTGAAGCAAAAACCATTGGCAATGGTTCGGGCGGACGCGGAGAGTCGTGTCTTGACGCGCGACTTTGAAGGGGCGATGCGGGCCAAAATCGCCGCGGGCCAAGCCGCCGTGATCGCTGAAATCAAAAAAGCCAGCCCGTCCAAAGGGGTGTTGCGCGCCGACTTTATTCCGGCCGACATTGCTCAAAGCTATGCCGAATTCGGTGCGGCTTGTTTGTCGGTGCTGACAGACAAGCAGTTTTTTCAGGGCAGTGTGGATTATTTGAAGCAAGCCCGTGCCAGCTGCGATTTGCCCGTGCTCCGCAAAGATTTCATGATCGACGCTTACCAGGTGTACGAAGCCCGTGCCATGGGAGCTGACGCCATTTTGTTGATTGCAGCCTGTTTGGACGATGCACAAATGGCCGACATGGAGTCGGTGGCCCGCAGATTGGACATGGCGGTTTTGGTTGAAGTGCACGACCGCGTCGAACTCGACCGTGCCCTGAAATTGAAAACGCGGCTGGTGGGCATCAACAACCGCAACCTCAAAACTTTTGAGGTGTCATTGCAGACCACCTTGGACATGTTGCCCGATGTGCCGGCCGACCGTTTGTTGGTCACTGAAAGTGGCATTTTGTCGCCGGACGATGTCAAGCGCATGCGCGAAGCCAA
>JBEGTA010000051.1:0-4681 GCA_041179665.1 Pseudomonadota bacterium | reverse complement strand
AGGGGCCGGGCCAATGCCCATGATTTCGGGTGGCACCCCGACCGAGGCCGCCGCCACCACACGTGCCAATGGTTTTTTGCCATGCGCTTGGGCATAGGCGCCCGAGGTCACCACACAAGCCGCGGCGGCATCGACCAAGGCGGCGCTGTTGCCGCCGGTTTGCACGCCACCTTCGTAGACGGGTTTGAGTTTGGCCAGCACCTCGACAGGAGAGATGCGGGCGTGGGTGTCGGCGCTGACCTCGGTTACTTTGCCTTGCAGCTTGATGCCGCGCGACTTGTAGCCCTCGAGTTCAAACTTTTCAGTGACCACCGGCACGATCTCGCCGGCATGAAAACCGGCGGCTTGCGCGGCGACGGCTTTGGCAAAAGAGTCGGAAGCGAATTGGTCCACCTCTTCGCGGGTGATGGCGTATTTTTTGGCCAAGTTTTCGGCCGTCTGAATCATGTTGATGCCGGCCGCCGGGTCTTTCAAGGCTTCCCACATGTAGTCTTTGAAGCCGACCGGCGCGCCCAATTTGAAGCCGGTGCGGTGGTCGAAGGCGGCAATCGGGTTGCGCGTCATGCTCTCGGTGCCCACCACCAAGGCGGCATCGCAAACGCCGGCTTCGATCTGCTCGCCAGCTTGGCGAAACAACTCAAAACCGGTGCCACAAATGCGCTGCGCCATGATGGCCGGCACTTCTTGCGGGACACCCGCATACAAGCCAATGTGGCGCGGCAAGAAAAATTGGTCAAAGTCGCCCGGCGCCATGTTGCCGGTGATGATCGAGCCAATTTCAGTGGCTGCAATGTCCGCACGCTTCAGGGCCTCGCGGGCGGCCTTGATGCCCAAGTCCGTGGGCGAAATGTGACCCAATGCGCCACAGTAATCGACCATCGGCGTGCGCACGCCGGCGTGCATCCAGACATCTGCAAATGCGTTGAAAAAACCTTTTTGGGCCATGTTCGTGTGCTTTCCAGTCAGACTTGCGGCTTGACGATGTAGTGCAAGGTGTCGCCGTGCAAAGCAGCCACCGTGTCGGCACGGTGCGTCAGCACAGAGCGTTGGTTGATCGAGCCTTTGTCGGTGATCTCGCCTTTGTCAATCGTGGGCGGTTCGCTCAACAGGCACAGGCGGGCAATGCGGTTGGCACTGCCGGTGGCCGATTGGGCCAAGGCGTTCACCACTTCTTGAAACTTGGCTTGCACCGGCTGCGAGGCCAGCACATCGGCCAAGGGCGCATCGGCAGGCAAGCCACTCAAGGCCCGCACCGCGGGCGTTGGGAAAATCATGGCGCCGACTTCTTTCATGTTCAAGCCGGTCAGCACCGCGTCTTGCACATACGGCGCACCCGCCGCAATGATCTTGGCGCGCAATGGGCCCACGCTGACAAAGGTGCCAGTGGCCAGCTTGAAGTCTTCGGCAATGCGGCCATCAAATTTCAAGCCCAAGTGGACATCGGTTTCGTCGATCCATTTCACCGCATCGCCGGTTTTGAAGAAGCCTTCTTCGTCAAATGCGCCAGCCGTCTCTTCAGGGTTGCGCCAGTAGCCGGGGGTGATGTTGGGGCCGCGGTAGCGCACTTCGGTTTTGCCTTGCATGTCCACCAATTTCAACTCGAGGCCGGGTGTGGGCACGCCCAAATCGCCGGCTTGCACAAAGGGGTTGGTGACAAAAATGCCAAAGGGTCCCGACTCGGTCATGCCCAAGCCCGTGCCCATGACGATGCGTTCGCCCACTTCGCGTTCTTGCGATTCGTACAGGCTGTCCCAAATGGGTTGCGCCAGCGCGGCGCCGGCATAAAAAAACATTTGCACGCGCGACAGCAGTGTCTTGCGCAACACGTCGTCGGTCTTCATGGCATGGGCAATGGCTTCAAAGCCCGTGGGCACATTGAAGTAAACCGTGGGCGCAATCTCACGCAAGTTGCGCAGTGTCTCGCCGATCAGCGCTGGCGTAGGCTTGCCATCGTCGATGTACATCGTGCCGCCGTGGTAGACCACCATGCCAAAGTTGTGGTTGCCGCCAAAGGTGTGGTTCCAGGGCAGCCAGTCGACCAGCACCAGTTCTTTTTCGGCCAACACCGGCATCGATTGCGCCATTTGTTGTTGGTTGGCGCACCACAAACGCTGGGTGTTGATGACCGCTTTGGGCAGCTTGGTGGAGCCGCTGGTGAACAAAAATTTGACGATCGTGTCGGGCCCGGTGGCTTGGATGGCGGCATCCACTGCGGGTGTTGCGGGTGTGGCGCATAGGCTGTCAAAGCGGGTCACGCTGCGGCCTTCGATGTCGCCTTCAACCAACACCACTTCCATGCTGGCATCGACTGTGGCGGCAATGGCTTTGGCATAGCGTGCATCCGAGGCGAACACCAGACCCGGGGTGACGGTCTTCAGCACGTGCTTGAGTTTGTCGTAGTCCACACTGACCAGCGAATAAGGCGGCGAGGTGGGCACAAATGGCACACCGGCCACCATCGCGCCGAGGGCCAGCAGCGCATGTTCGAGGCTGTTTTCACTCAAGATGACAACCGGCCGCTCCGCGTTCAGTCCCCGATCAATCAGGCTTTGGGCAATGTTGCGCGCGCTCTGCCAGGCTTGGGCATAGGTGATGTGTCGCCACTCGCCCAAAGTGCCGTCGGCCAGTTTGGTGCGGCGCGCCATGAAGCTGTGGTTGGGCTGGGTGGTGGCCCAGTGCTGAAGGCGGTCGGTCATGCGCGCTGCATAGGGCTGCAAAGGCTGCTCGGCCGTCATGTAGTGCGTGCCGGCAACACCGTCACGCAGCTGGACGCGGGTCACGCCAAATTTGAGAGGGCGAAATTGGGGGGAAGTCATGGGGGCTCCTGTGCGCTTCAGCCGGCTTTTTGAACTTTGGCAGCCTTGCCTTCCAAGAAGGCGCGAACCCGGGCCTTGGCTTCGGGCGCTGACTGGGCAATGGAGGAGATCAGGGCCTCGGTGAAGAAGCCATGGTCGGCCGGTTGCTCGGCAATGCGCGGCAAGGCATGCATCAGGGCAAAGTTGGTGAGGGGCGCATTGGTGGCGATGCGGGTGGCCAACTCGATGGCTTTTTGCAGCGCCGTGCCTGCCGGCACCAAATACTGTGCAAAGCCCAAGCGCTCACCGTCTTGCGCGTTGTAGACGCGGCCGGTCAGCATCATGTCGGTCATGCGGGCCGCACCAATCAACTTGGGAATGCGCACCGATCCGCCGCCGCCCACAAAAATGCCGCGTGTGCCTTCGGGCAGGGCATAAAAAGTACTTTCTTCGGCCACACGGATGTGGCTGGCGCTGGCCAACTCGAGGCCGCCACCCACCACCGCGCCATGCAACGCCGCCACCACGGGCACGCGCCCTTGCTCAATGGCATTGAGTGCCACGTGCCAACTGCGTGAGTGGTGAATGCCTTCGCCGGCATCGCGTTCTTTGAGCTCAGACAAATCGAGCCCCGCACAAAAATGGTCGCCTTCGCCGTGCACCACGGCAGCGCCGGCTTCGGGTGGCAGGTTTTGAAACACATCGCGCAGGGCTTCGATGAGGCCATCGTTCAGCGCGTTGCGTTTGGCAGGGCGGCACAAACGCACCACGGCCACAGCGCCTTGCATCTCCAAGGCGACTCCTTGACGGGCTGCGCGTTCGAGAATGGGGTGGTCGGCGTGTGTCATGCAGGTGTCCTCAAAGCACTTGACCAAAGGGCCAAGAAGGTTATTATTGATAACCATATTGTGAGTAGGTCGCCGAACTTCTCAACTTGGTGGTTTCCCTAGGTGGTGGGCCAATGGCGAGTTGCCGGTCTGCAATTGGGTGAGCCAGTTCCAGGTTTCGGCTATCGTGCATGCCAAAACTTGCTGTGACTGGAGCCACATGAACCACCAAGACTTGATCGCCATCGACATCCACACCCATGCCGAAGTGAGTTGCTGGAACCCCTTTGACAACTACGGTGAGGAATACGACCGCGCCGCAGACAAGTTTTTTGGCAGCAACCGCCGCCCGACCATCGACGAAACCGTGGCCTATTACCGCGAGCGCAAGATTGGCTTGGTCATGTTCACCGTCGACAGCGAGTCGCAATTGGGGCGTCGCCGCATCCCCAACGAAGAGATTGCCAAAGCCGCGCGCGACAACAGCGACATGATGGTGGCCTTTGCCAGCATCGACCCGCACAAAGGCAAGATGGGCGCCCGCGAGGCCGAGCGCTTGATCAAGGAAGAGGGCGTCAAGGGCTTCAAATTTCACCCCACAGTGCAGGGCTACCACCCCTACGACAAGATGGCCTGGCCGATTTATGAGGTGATCAACCACCACAAATTGCCAGCCATTTTTCACACCGGCCACAGCGGCATTGGCAGTGGCATGCGCTGCGGTGGCGGGCTGCGACTGGCCTACAGCAACCCGATGCACTTGGACGATGTGGCGATTGACTGGCCTGACATGCAAATCGTCATGGCCCACCCGAGCTTTCCGTGGCAAGACGAAGCCCTGAGTGTGGCCACGCACAAGCCCAATGTGTGGCTTGACTTGTCAGGCTGGAGCCCCAAGTACTTTCCCAAGCAACTCATCCAGTACGCCAACACCTTGCTGAAAGACCGCGTCTTGTTTGGCAGCGATTACCCGCTGATCACGCCCGAGCGTTGGATGAAAGACTTCGAGGTGGCCGGCTTCAAGCCCGAGGTGATGCCCGGCATTTTGAAGGGCAACGC
>JBEGTA010000050.1:0-7951 GCA_041179665.1 Pseudomonadota bacterium | reverse complement strand
AATGAGTTGTTCGCGGTCACCGCGAAACTCAGGAATCGAGATGTCGTAGTCCCGCACCACTTTGAGGCCACGCGGAAACTCGGCCAAGATCAAGGTGCGGACCCGCTCACACACTTCGTGAATGTTCACATCGCTCACCACATGGGGCCTGCGGTGGGGCGCCAACAAGCGGTCCACCAAAGTTTGCAGGCGGTCAGCCTCATGAATGATGACTTGGGTGTATTCGGTCAGTTCTTTGTTGCCCAGCTCCATCTCGAGCAACTGCGCCGAACCCCGAATGCCGCCCAAGGGGTTTTTGATTTCATGCGCCAGGTTACGAATCAGTTCTTTGTTCGCCTGAGCTTGGTCCAGCAAACGCTCTTCGCGCTCTTGGCGGGTTTGCTGCTCGACAGGCAACAACTCCACGATCACTTCGTTGGTCTGGTCTGACGGGGCCACGATCACATGCACCGGCAAGGGGTCTTCGTGGTGCAAGCGGCGCATTTGGGCCTCGTAGCGCAGGGCCGCAAACTCGTTGGATTGCGCCCCTACCAAGGCGGCCACTAAGGGCTGTGGGTCTAAAAAATAGTCAGCCAAACGGGTGCCGGCCAAGGTTCGTCGAGACAATCCCAAAGCATCTTCCAAGGCCGCATTGACAAAGCGCACCAAGCCATCGCCCTGCAACACCGCCACGGGCGTAGCCAGCAAATCGAGGGCTTGAAATCGAGAGACAGGAGAACTCATGGGGTCACGGCATTGCAAAAAAAAGGACGGCCAAGGCCGTCCTTTGTTTGTATTGCACGAAGCTGTGCAACATCGTCATATCGCTTACAGCGAGTAGTACATGTCGTATTCGACAGGCGACACTTCAACGCGGCTGCGGTTGACTTCTTGCATCTTCAAGTCGATGTAAGCGTCGATCCATGCATCGGTGAACACGCCACCTTTGGTCAAGAAGGCGCGGTCTGCGTTCAGTGCGTCCAACGCTTGGTCCAAGCTGGAGCAAACGGTTGGCACCAACTTGTCTTCTTCTGGAGGCAAGTGGTACAAGTCTTTGGTCGCTGCTTCGCCGGGATGGATCTTGTTTTCCACGCCGTCCAAGCCAGCCATCAACAAGGCTGCGAAGCCGAGGTAAGGGTTGCACAATGGATCGGGGAAACGCGCTTCCACGCGGCGACCCTTGTCGCTGGCGACGTTAGGAATACGGATAGAAGCCGAGCGGTTCTTGGCCGAGTAAGCCAATTTCACAGGGGCTTCGTAGTGAGGAACCAAACGCTTGTAGCTGTTGGTGCCGGGGTTGGTGATCGCGTTCAGAGCACGTGCGTGCTTGATGATGCCGCCGATGTAGTACAGAGCGAAATCAGACAAGCCAGCGTAGCCGTTGCCTGCGAACAGGTTCTTGCCGTCTTTCCAGATGGACTGGTGCACGTGCATGCCAGAACCGTTGTCGCCAGCGTAAGGCTTGGGCATGAAAGTAGCGGTTTTGCCGTAAGCGTTGGCCACGTTGTGGATCACGTACTTTTGCAGCAATGTCCAGTCAGCGCGCTCCACCAAAGTCGAGAACTTGGTGCCGATTTCGCACTGACCAGCGCCAGCCACTTCGTGGTGGTGTACTTCAACAGGGATGCCCACCGATTCGAGGATCAGGGACATTTCGCTGCGCATGTCGTGTGTGCTGTCAACGGGAGGCACAGGGAAGTAGCCGCCCTTGACGCGGTTACGGTGACCGCTGTTGCCGTTGTCCATCTTGGTGCCGGTGTTCCATGGGGCTTCGGCTTCGTCGATGGCGTAGAAAGTGTTGTTGGGTTCGGTGCTCCAGCGCACGTCGTCAAACAAGAAGAACTCTGGCTCAGGACCGAAGTAGGCGGTGTCGCCCAAACCAGATTGCTTGAGGTAAGTTTCAGCGCGCTTGGCGATGGAGCGTGGATCGCGCTCGTAGGCCTTGCCGTCTGTCGGCTCGATCACGTCGCAGATCAAGACCAGGGTGACTTCTTCGAAGAAAGGATCGATCAGGGCGCTGTTGGGATCGGGGATCAACAACATGTCCGAAGCTTCAATGCCTTTCCAGCCTGCGATGGAAGAACCGTCAAAGGCTTGGCCTTCTTCGAACTTGCTTTCGCTGAACTGCGACACGGGCGCAGTGATGTGCTGCCATTTGCCACGGGTATCGGTGAAACGGAAGTCAACGAACTTGACTTCGTTCTCTTTCACCATCTTCATCACGTCTGCGACGGTCTTGGCCATCAAATTCTCCTGAATGGAACGGGGTTGAAAAACTGATACTCAGGTCATGCAGTTTCTGTGCCAACTTGGCCCAGATCGCCTTGCCTGTGCAACCCATAATTGTGCCCTGAGCCAGACCGCCAAAGGCCCATAGCCGCACAAAAAATGCAACTCCGAGGTGACCCGTGCTACCAGCCGCCATGGGCATCGGATTTGCGGTTTTCGCAAGCGGTACTGTCTGGGCGCCACCTCGCTCTCTTGCACTTTATTTGTGCAATTATGCACCATTTAAGTGCAAATATCGTTAACGCACCATTTCGGGGCCATATTCCAGATTGAAGGCTTTCAAACCCAAGCGCAGATCAGCATAAGCCAACTCCGCGGCTTGTGGGTCGCCCTTCACCCCGAGCTCAATGTGACGGCCCCATTGCGGGTGGTCTACGCTGGGCAGGCTGAACACTTTGATGCCGGCGTGCGCGGCTTCAATGGCCTCCATCAGGGGCGTCAACGTGGCTTCCATGGCGCCCAAAACAATGACCGATTTTTCGAGGTGCGCGTCTTGGCGGAAGTGGCTGTTGTATTGCGCATCGAGTACCGACTCGATCATGGGCCAGGCCATGACAGGAAAACCGGGCACAAAGTGAACCGCCCCGCCCCCCGAGCCCTTGCAGCTGAAGCCTGGGATTTTGTTGTACGGATTGCGAATGATGCTGGCGCCTGCTGGAAACACGCCCATGTTCAGTCGGTGCACGTTGTCAGCGCGGTCTGGCTCGTAGGCCACGCCCTGCTCTTTGGCCGTGTCTTGCATGCGCTCTTGAATCAGCATTTTGGCTTCAGGGTGCAACTGCAAGGGCACGCCCAAGGCCTGCGCGGCGCATTGGCGGGTGTGGTCATCGGGAGTGGCACCAATGCCGCCACAACTGAACACCACATCGGCCGACTCAAAGGCGCGCTTCAATGTGTGGGTGATGCGGTCTGGCGAGTCTCCGACGTACTCAGCCCACGCCAAACTCAAGCCACGCGCCGACATCAACTCGATGACTTTGGGCATGTGTTTATCGGCTCTTTTGCCAGACATGATTTCGTCGCCAATGATGATCAGACCAAAGGTGGGGGTCATGGCTCGTGCTTTCTGTGAAGATTTAGCGACTGGGGCGCGGCTCGACATCGGTGATGTCGTCGGGTGAGTTGAAGGGCTCTGTGCCGAAACGGGCCTGCGCATGGGGTGAGGCAGGCACCGCTCTGCCCGCATGGGATGAAGCAGGCACCACGCCGCCTGCAGGGGGCGGCGTGGTGGTGGGTGTGCTCATCAGCGGTTCAAGTCGCAAGGCTTGGAGAGCGGCCAAAGCGTAGTGGGCAAACCACAACGATGAAAAAGCAAACACCAGGGTGTAAATCCAAATGGCCAGGGGCACCAAAATCACAAACGCGGCCGCAAACAAAGCCCCTGACGCCCACACCAAACTGGGCGCTGCGCCCATCAGCCCGGTGATGACGCCCATGCTGAGAAAGCCCGAGCGGTGGCGCGCCATCAAGGTTCGTCGCTCCTCAGCGCTGGCAAATTCGGCCAGCACATCGACCACCATGACGCGGTAGGTCAACCAACCCCAGATGAGTGCGGGCAGCAACATGGCCAAAGGCGGCACCAGCCACAAAGGCAACGTCAGCACCAATGCACCGAGCGCCAGCAACAAAGACAACAAAGTCCACCCCACCCCATACAGCCAAGAGCTACCTTGCTTGCGCTGCAGCCCGACAAAACGGCGATCGGCCACCAATCGGGCCAGCGAGGGCGTCATGAGCAAGGCCACCGCCAACAGAGAGGCCACCACCACCAAAGGCGTAACGGAAAAAATAACCACCAAAGGAGCGACCACGGTTTTGAGGTCAGGCAGGCCAATGTCCTCGAGCCAGCCCCAAACCACCGTGAGCCAACTGGACGCATCCAACCATGCGCGAACGCCGGCCACCGCGGCATCCCAAAACCAATAGCCCAGCAGCCAAGACAGCGCCACGATCAGCAACAAGGGCAACACCGACAAGCCAATCACCCGGGGGTACAGGCAATACATGGCGGCTCGCCAGAAAGAATCGATCAAGAGTTTCATGGTGCCGTGCTGCTCCAATTCAGGGGCATGTGCGCTGCGGATGGCGCATCAGGCCTTGCCCACCAAGCGCAGCACACCACGCCACTGTTGGGCCCAATAGCCCCGCCCGTAATCGCGGCCCTGCTCAACTTGGTCTCGCACACCGGTCGGGTCAAACTTGACTTGAAAGTCTGCCGTGCCAAACAGCATGTCCCACCACGGCAACAACACCCCAAAGTTGCAGCCCCCCAACACCACACGGCCTGAGCGTTCAAATTCGTGGCCGATGCCAATGCTGTGGTGACGACGGTGAAAGCGTGGGCTGACCCACAAGCGTTCGCCAAAGCGGCCAAACCAAATGCGCACATTGGCATGCTGAAAATTTTCACTCAATTGGCTGATGGCCACCAAGGCCACAAATTGGCCAGGCCCGACGCCAATGACCACGGCCACCAAAGACAAAATCAAACTGGTCAAGATGTCGTCGAGCAAGTGGTTGCGGTTGTCGGTCCACATGCTCATGTTGCGCTGCGAGTGGTGCAAACCGTGCAAAGCCCACCATGCATGGGACTGGTGTTGCGCGCGGTGAATCCAATAATTCACAAAGTCAAACACCACCAAATAAATCACAAAGCTGACCAGCGCGACATCCGTCACGCCGGGCCACAGCGCATCCAAATGGAAGGTGGGCCAACCCATGCTGCGCAATGCGCCCCAACCTTGTTCAAAGAGGTATTCGAAGGTAAAAAACATGCCCAACTTGAACAAGCCCAGCCGGTGTATCAAGGTGTAGAGCACATCCACCCGAATGGCTTGGGCATCGGTTTGCGACTCAGCGGGCCACAGGCGTTGCAGTGGCCCAATCACCGTCAACATGACGGCAATTTGCAGCAAGCCCACCACCAACCAGCCTGTGCCTTCGTAGGCTTTTTCTAGCAAATGCCCTTGCCCAGCGGCGAAGGCGATGGGTTGCACCACCGCTTCAAAAAGTGCCTGTTGCAGCCAAGAAAATCCGTCGAGCCATGCGTCCATGGGCGGATTATCGTGGATCGACTGCCAGCTTGAGAGGCCGCTGCAGAGTCCACTCACGGTATGCAGGGTGTTCTCGTAAAGTGGCAAAACACAGACCGCGCGCCTTGAGTCCCTCGATCAAGGGCTCCAACACGGCAGGGGCCCAAGGGTCTTGTCGCGACCAGATGCCCAAATGGGCCATCAAAATGTCCCCTTGGCGAATGTTGCGCAAGGCTTTTTGCAACAACTGTGCGTTGGGGTAACGGTCGCTGGGCAACTCGTCGCCCAAAAAACCAGCATCGGCCCAAGCCACATGCTCAAAGCCACATTGTTTGGCCGCTGCCAACAGGCGCGGAGATGTTTTGCCCCCCGGGGCACGAAACAAAGGCAAGGGGGCCTGGCCGGTTAACACCTGCAATCGTGTGGCCGCTTGCCGCAAATTGTCACAATAAGTTTGGGGACTCCACAGCAAGTTTTGTCCGGCCTGAGAGCCAGCACTGGGGCGAATGCGAAAGCGGGTTTCACCGCCCTCCACCACGTCGGCGCGCCAATAAGCGTGGTCCCAAGTGTGTGAGGCAAATGCATGGCCTTCGGCAGCCCGGGCTTTCCACCAAGGCGCCCAGTGCTGGCCCAAGGAGCCATCGCCTTGCTGTGTTTTTTCTTGCGCCGCAAAAAATGTCACGCGGACTTGCTGGCGCTGCAAGACCTCGGCAATCAGCGGCGCCACCCCCATGTGCCCAGTGTCAAAGGTGAGGTAAACGGGTCGCGTGCATGCTGCGGGAGCCACGCCGGGACCCACGCCAGAAGTTAGTGCAGGAGTTGTTGTTGGTGCGGCAAGGGGGGCTGACATGGGCGCTGAAGGTGTTTGCCCCCACACGGGTATCGCCACGACCGCCATGGCCAGCAAGGCCAGAGTTCCAAAACACAAGCGGTCAGATGCGGCCCGCATGGTCCAACGTCCACACGCCGTGCGGCGACTTGCCCACATTCACTTGGCGCACCAATTTGCGTGTGGGGATGTCGATCACGCTGAGCTTTTTGGCCCACCGCGAGGCCACCATCAAGGTCTTGCCGTCTTTGCTCACTTCCATGCAGTCTGGGCCCGAAGGGCCTGGCAAAGCGGCCACCACTTCCAGTTTGGTGTAGTCGATTTGGCTGATGCTGTTGGCCACCCGATTGCTCACAAATACATGCTTACGGTCGCCCATCGCGCGGAAGGCATGGGCCCCCTTGCCGGTGGGAATGGTTTTGACTTTGCGCGGCGTGCCTTTGCTGACGTCGTACACCTCGACACCGTCACCCCCGGTGAGACCGATCAATAGGGTTTTGTCATCGGGCGTGACAAATAGATCGGCGGGCATGGGGCCGGTGGGCACGCGGCTTTTCAGGGTTTGAGTGGCCAAGTCGATGGTGACCAACTCGTCGCTGTCCTGCATGGTGGACCAGATCGTGGTGCTCTTGCTGTCAATCCAAAGGTGGCTGGGGGTCTTGCCCGTGGCAATGCGTTTGACCAGCGTGGGGTTTTTGCCGTCCCAACGGTAAATGTCGATGTGATCGAGGCGGTTGGCCGCTGTCACAAACCATTTCATGTCGGGGGAAAAGCGCAAATGGTAGGGGTCGAGAATGCCCGTCACGGTGCGTTGCACCTCTGCTGTGCGGGGGTCGATAAAGGTGAGGGAATCGCTCAGCGCATTGGCCACGATGACGGATTTCTCATCGGGCGTTAAGTACAAGTGGTGCGGCTCTTTGCCCGTCGGAATGCGTTTCTTCTCAGTCCATGTGATCGGATCGATCACACTGACGTTGCCATCGAGTGAGTTCAAAACGAAAACGGGCGCGGGTGTTTGGGCCAAGACCACTTGTCCCAGAACCAGCAACATGCCAAAAACAACAAATCGGCGGAAATGAGAAGAAAAAACCACAAATTGCTTTCAAAATCGGAACACAGTGTAATCGCCTCGCCCCTTTTGAACTCAGATGCAGATCAATTCACCCACAAAAATCAGCCTGCTCGGGCAGCAGTTGGAAGTTTTGCACTTGGCCAACCCGCAAGCCCAGAACAGTCCCGACTTGGTGTTCTTGCATGAGGGCCTGGGCAGCGTGCGCATGTGGCGCGATTGGCCGGCAAAGCTCTGTGCGCAACTGGGCTGTTCGGGGTGGCTCTATTCGCGGCAAGGCTACGGCGAATCTGACCCCGTGCCCGATGTGCGCGGCCCCTCGCGCGAGGTCAATGGACAACGCCAGGGTCGGTGGCTTCCCGACTACATGCACCGCGAAGCGCTGGACGTCTTGCCCGCCCTGCTGCACGCCCTGAGCATCCAGAGGCCTGTCTTGTTGGGGCATTCTGACGGCGGCACCATCGCGCTGCTGCATGCCAGCCGTTTTGAGGTGGCCGGTTGCGTGGTCATGGCCCCGCATGTGATGGTGGAAGACCTTTCCATTCAAGCCATCACGGCGGCACGTGAGGCATTTGAAAACGGGCCACTGCGCCAGCGATTGGCGCCTTTTCATGCCGATGTGGACGGTGCCTTTTGGCAATGGAACGAGGTTTGGCTGAGCGAGGCCTTTCGCGCATTCGACATTCGAGCCGAATTGACCACCCTTTCTGCGCCCTTGTTGGCCATTCAGGGCGAAAACGATCCCTACGGCAC
>JBEGTA010000049.1:0-2580 GCA_041179665.1 Pseudomonadota bacterium | reverse complement strand
TGTTCAACATCGTCAAAGACTTGAACGAGAAAGAAAAAGTCACTTTCTTGATCGCCGAGCAAAACACCAACATGGCCCTGAAGTACGCCGACTACGGCTACATCATGGAGTCGGGCCGCATTGTGATGGACGGCGCCGCCGAAGACTTGCGTACCAACGAAGACGTGAAAGAGTTTTATCTGGGCATGGGTGGCGGTGAGCGCAAGAGTTTCAAAGACGTGAAGAGTTACAAGCGTCGCAAGCGTTGGTTGGCCTAAGGCCTCGCCTGCAACCCGCTTCACCGTCATCGCAGATCCGCAGAAAGAAAGCCATGTCTCAGCACTTTGATGCCTTGGAAACGCGCGCGCCAGACGTGCGTGAAGCCGCCCTCATGGCCGCATTGCCCGCGCAAATTGCCCATGCCCAAGCCCACGCGCCTGCGTTTGCCGAGTTGTTGCAAGGGGTGGCCCCCACGCGTATCAACAGCCGCGCAGCATTGGCGACATTGCCGGTTATTCGCAAATACGAGTTGCTCGAGCGCCAAAAGGCCGCGCGCTCGGCGGGCGGTTCGGTGTTTGGTGGCTTCAGCACCTTGGGTTTTGGTGCTGGCATGCCCCGCGTGTTTGCCAGCCCGGGCACCATTTATGAGCCCGAGGGCACGCGCAAAGACTATTGGCGCATGGCGCGCACCATGTTTGCGGCGGGCTTTCGCCCTGGCGAGTTGATTCACAACTGCTTCAGCTACCACTTCACTCCGGCCGGCTCCATGATGGAAACCGGCGCCCATGCGCTGGGTTGCACCGTGTTTCCGGGGGGCATTGGCCAGACCGAACAACAAGTGGCGGCGATGGCCGAGTTACAGCCTGCGGGCTACATTGGCACGCCTAGCTTTTTGAAAATCATTTTGGAAAAAGCCGCTGAGATGGGCCAAGCCTTGCCCAGCTTGCGCAAGGCCTTGGTGTCTGGCGAAGCCTTTCCGCCCAGCCTGCGTGACTGGATGACGGCGCATGGCGTTGACGCCTACCAGTGCTATGCCACTGCCGATGTGGGCTTGATCGCTTATGAAACCGCTGCGCGTGAAGGCCTGGTGCTGGACGAAGGGGTTTTGGTCGAGATCGTGCGGCCTGGAACCGGTGACCCGGTGCCCGAGGGCGAAGTGGGCGAGTTGGTCATCACCACGCTCAACCCCGACTACCCTTTGATTCGTTTTGGCACCGGCGATTTGTCGGCCATCTTGCCCGGCACCTGCCCCACAGGCCGTACGGGCCAGCGCATCAAAGGCTGGATGGGCCGTGCGGACCAAACCACCAAAATTCGGGGTATGTTTGTTCACCCCGCCCAAGTCGCCGAAATCGTGAAGCGCTTTCCAGAAGTCAGCAAGGCTCGTTTGGTGGTGACCGGCGAAATGGCCAATGACCAGATGGCCCTGCATGTGGAGACCGATCACCTGGCGGATGACGCCCTCAAGGCGCGTGTGTCTGAGGCGGTACGCGATGTGACCAAACTCCGCGGCGATGTGCACTTGGTGGCTCAAGGCAGTTTGGCCAATGACGGCAAGGTGATTGAAGACGCCCGCAGCTACCAGTGAGGGGATGAAGGCCCAGCGTGTTTTAGCCCTATGAACGGCGGGGAAATTAGGGAAAGCGACTAAGTATTTTCCGCCATGGCAAGCCACAACTTTGGTTCTAGACTAATGAATCACTTTTGAGGTTTGAAAATGAAAAAACTGCTCGCTTTAGCTGCATTGGTCTCGGTTTCCGCTGGGGTTCAAGCCCAAGCCTTCCCCGGCTCAAAGCCAATTTCCATCGTCGTACCGTTCACCGCAGGCGGCCCGACTGACCGTGTGGCGCGCGATTTGGCCGAAGCCATGCGCAAGCACATCCCCGGCAGCAATTTCGTGGTCGAAAACGCCGCAGGTGCGGGTGGCACGATCGGTGCCACCAAAGTGGCCAAAGCCAACCCCGATGGCCACTCTCTTTTGCTGTTCCACATTGGCATGGCCGCCACCCCTGCGCTGTACCGCAAGATTGCCTACAAGCCGCTGGAAGACTTTGAGTTTTTGGGCATGGTTAACGATGTGCCCATGACCTTGATCGGCAAGCCCCAGCTGCCTGCCAACACCTACCGTGACTTTGAAAACTACATCCGCGCCAATTCGGGCAACTTGAACATTGCCCACGCCGGTTTGGGTTCCGCCTCGCACATTTGCGGGTTGCTGTGGCAGTCCACTCTGAAGACCAAAGATGCGATGACCACCATTCCCTTTGGCGGCACAGCACCGGCCATGACCGCTTTGATTGGCGGCCAAGTGGACGTGATGTGTGACCAAACCACCAACACCACGGCGCAAATTGAGAGCGGCCGCGTCAAGGCCTTTGCCGTGACCACAGCCAAGCCCCTGTCTACCCACCCCGTGTTGAAGCACTACCCTAGCCTGCAAGACATGGGTTTGAAAGGCTTTGACCTGACCATCTGGCACGGTTTGTATGCCCCCAAAGGCACACCACCCGCCATCACCAAAGTTTTGAACGAGGCCTTGAAGAAATCCTTGAAAGACCCTGAGTTCATCAAAAAGAACGAAGGTCTGGGCGCGTTGGTGGT
>JBEGTA010000048.1:0-10446 GCA_041179665.1 Pseudomonadota bacterium | reverse complement strand
GGGGTGCATGTGGTCACGGTGAACGACTACTTGGCCAGCCGCGATGCCCGATGGATGGGCAAGCTTTTCAACTTTTTGGGCTTGTCGGTGGGGATCAACCTGGCTCAGATGTCTCGCGAAGAAAAGCAAGCGGCCTACAACTCAGACATCACCTACGGCACCAACAACGAATACGGCTTCGACTATCTGCGCGACAACATGGTCTATGAAGCCCAAGACCGCGTGCAGCGCTCACTGAACTACGCCATCATTGACGAGGTGGACTCGATCCTGATCGACGAAGCCCGCACGCCGCTGATCATCAGCGGTCAGGCTGAAGACCACACCGCCACGTATCTCTCAATGAAGCAGATCGTGCCTTTGTTGACTCGCCAAGAAGGTGAAGCCGACCCCCGTACGGGTGAGGGCATCATCACGCCCGGCGATTTCACGCTGGACGAAAAATCGCACCAAATTTTCTTGACCGAGCAGGGCCATGAAAAAGCCGAGGCAGTGTTGGCCAAGATGGGATTGATCCCTGAAGGCGCCAGCCTGTATGACCCGGCCAACATCACCTTGATGCACCACTTGAACGCAGCTTTGCGTGCGCAGCACCTCTACCACCGCGACCAACACTATGTGGTGCAAGAGGGCGATATTGTGATCGTTGACGAGTTCACCGGTCGCTTGATGACGGGGCGTCGCTGGAGCGACGGTTTGCACCAGGCGGTAGAAGCCAAGGAAGGCGTGGAGATTCAAGCCGAGAACCAAACCTTGGCCTCCATCACGTTTCAAAATTATTTCCGCCTGTACGGCAAGATCGGCGGCATGACCGGTACGGCCGATACCGAGGCGTATGAGTTTCAAGAGATCTACGGTCTGGAGACGGTGGTGGTGCCGCCGCACCGCAAGAGCCAGCGCGAAGACCAACTGGACCGCGTTTACAAGACCTCGCAAGAGCGTTACACCGCCGCCATAGCCGATATTCGCGAATGCCATGAGCGTGGCCAGCCGGTGTTGGTGGGAACCACGTCAATTGAAAATTCTGAGCTGATTGCACAGTTGCTCAGCCAAGAAAAGTTACCGCACCAAGTGCTGAATGCCAAGCAACACGCGCGTGAGGCCGATATCGTGGCCCAAGCAGGTCGCCCCGGCATGATCACCATTGCCACCAACATGGCCGGTCGCGGGACCGACATTGTGTTGGGCGGCAACATTGAAAAAGACATTCAAGCGGTGGAAGCCGACGAGAGTCTGTCAGAGGCTGATCGTCAAGCCCGTGTGGCCGAGTTGCGTGAGCAATGGCGCGTGGTGCACGAACAAGTCAAAGCTTTGGGTGGTCTGCGCATCATCGCCACCGAGCGCCACGAGTCACGGCGCATTGACAACCAGTTGCGTGGTCGTTCGGGCCGCCAAGGTGACCCCGGCTCTTCGCGGTTTTATTTGAGTCTTGACGATCCGCTGATGCGTATTTTTGCGGGTGACCGTGTACGCAGCATCATGGACCGGTTGAACATGCCAGAAGGTGAGGCAATTGAGGCCGGTATCGTGACGCGCAGCATTGAAAGTGCGCAGCGCAAAGTCGAGTCCCGCAATTTCGATATCCGCAAGCAGTTGCTCGAGTACGACGATGTGTCGAACGACCAGCGCAAAGTGATTTACCAGCAGCGCAACGATATCTTGGATGCGCAAGACTTGAACACCCAAATCGCTTCATTGCGTGAAGGTTGTTTCACCGATTTGGTTCGCCAATACGTGCCGGCCGAATCGGTGGAAGAGCAATGGGATTTGGTCAGCTTGGAAAAAGCGTTGGCGGAAGAATGGTTGCTGGAGTTGCCCTTGCGCGACAAAGTGCAGGCCTCGAACGCTATCACCGATGAAGAGATTCTCGAGTGGGTTTTGGCCGCTGCGCATGCCCATTTCCAGACGAAACTCGACAGCGCAGGCGCCGAAAACTTCACCTCGTTTGAGCGCATGGTGCTGTTGCAAAGCATTGACTCACATTGGCGCGAACACCTGAGTGCACTCGACTATTTGCGTCAAGGCATTCACTTGCGCGGTTACGCGCAAAAGCAGCCCAAACAAGAATACAAGCGCGAAGCGTTTGAGCTTTTTGGCCAATTGCTGGATGCCGTCAAGAACGAAGTCACCCGCACGTTGATGACGGTGCGCATTGATTCGGGCGCTCAAATCGAGCAAGCCGCGCTAGCCATCGAAGAGCGTGCCGAGCACATCAGCAATGTGACCTACAGTGCGCCCGACGAATCGGGCCAGGCCCAAGTGGTCGCCGCCGAACCTGCGGCTCAAAAGCCCGAGTGGGGGCCTGTGGGCCGCAACGAGCCATGCCCTTGTGGCAGTGGCAAGAAGTACAAACAATGCCACGGCAAACTCGCCTGAGTTTGCGCTGCTAACACCACGGGCTTCGGCCCGTTTTGTTTGTGCAAAATTGAACCCGCGCTGTTTTCAGAAAGACCTTTATGCCTGTGAATCTGCCACCCGTGGACCCCGCGAAACTGAGCCCTATTGCTGGCGTTCGCATCGGGATTGCCGAAGCTGGAGTCCGCAAAGCGAACCGCAAAGACCTGACCGTTTTTCTGTTGGAGGAAGGTGCCAGCGTGGCGGGTGTTTTCACCAGCAACCGGTTTTGTGCAGCGCCAGTGCAGGTGTGCCGTGAGCATCTTGCCCAAGGCAACGCCGTGCGTGCTCTGGTGATTAACACGGGCAATGCGAACGCTGGCACAGGTGCGCCGGGTCTCGCGCATGCGCGTCAAACTTGCGATGCGCTGGCGAAATTGTTGAACTGTGCGCCGACCCAAATTTTGCCTTTTTCAACGGGCGTGATCATGGAGCCCCTGCCGGTCGACCGCATTGTGGCCGGCATGCCCGCGGCCATTGCCGATGCTCAAGCGGCCCACTGGGCCAAAGCGGCCGAGGGCATCATGACCACCGACACGGTGCCCAAAGCCGCTAGCTTGCAAGTTGCTGTGGCAGGCAAAACCGTCAGCATCACGGGCATCAGCAAGGGGGCCGGCATGATTCGGCCCAATATGGCCACCATGCTGGGCTTTTTGGCCACCGACGCTTGCATCGATCCGACCCTGTTGCCTGTTTTAGCCAAGAAGCTGGCCGATGGCTCTTTCAACCGCATCACCATCGATGGCGACACCTCAACCAACGACTCGTTCATGCTGGTGGCCACGCACAAAGCAGGGCATGCCCCCATCACCTCGCTCGACAGCGTCGAGGGCCAAGCTCTGCTGCAAGGCTTGATGCAGGTGGCTCGCCAATTGGCTCATGCCATCGTGCGCGACGGCGAAGGTGCCACCAAGTTCATCACGGTGCAAGTTGAGGGCGGCCGCACGGGTGACGAGTGCCGCCAAGTGGCTTATGCGATCGCGCATTCGCCCTTGGTCAAAACAGCCTTCTTTGCCAGCGACCCCAACTTGGGTCGCATCTTGGCCGCGGTGGGTTATGCCGGGATCAGTGATCTCGATCAAGGCCTGATTGAGTTGCACCTGGACGATGTGCATGTGGTCTCGCAGGGCGGACGCCGCGCTGAGTACCGCGAAGAAGATGGTCAGCGGGTCATGAAGGGCAGCGAGATCACGGTGCGTGTGGGCTTGGGCCGAGGCACTGCGACCGACACCGTTTGGACCTGCGATCTGAGCCACGAGTACGTGACCATCAACGCGGACTACCGGTCATGACAGCGCCATCGACTTCTGCGCTGGAGCAACTGCTGGCCAAAGTCAGCCAGTTGGTGGACCGCATCGAGGCGGTCTTGCCACAACCGTTGTCGGCCCCTGATTGGGGGCAAGCCATTGCGTGGCGCTACCGCAAACGCTCATCGGGTCATGGCGTGCTCGAGCCGGTGCGCCATGTGGCCACAATGACGCTGGCAGATCTGAAAGAAATTGACGACCAAAAAGAAAAACTGCAGCGCAACACCGAACAGTTTGTGCACGGTCATCCGGCCAACAACGTGTTGCTCACGGGCGCACGCGGGACGGGCAAGTCGTCACTCATCAAGGCGTGTCTGAACACCTATGCACCCCAAGGCTTGCGGCTGATCGAGGTGGACAAGGAAGACCTCACCGATTTGCCCGACATCATCGAGGTGGTCGCCGGGCGCGATGAGAAGTTCATTGTGTATTGCGATGACCTGAGTTTTGAAGACGGTGAGCCCGGCTACAAAGCCCTCAAATCCATACTCGACGGCACGGTCGCTGCATCAACGCCCAATGTGTTGGTGTATGCCACCAGCAACCGACGCCATTTGCTGCCCGAGTACATGAGTGAAAACCTCACCTACAAGCACACCGAGGACGGTGAGGTGCACCCCGGCGAGGGCGTGGAAGAAAAGATTTCTTTGTCCGAGCGGTTTGGTCTTTGGATCAGTTTCTACCCCTTCTCGCAAGACGAGTACCTGACCATCGCCGGTCAGTGGCTCAGCGCGTTGGGGGCCACCCCGGCACAAATTGAGGCGGCACGACCCGATGCGCTGCTGTGGGCCTTGGAGCGCGGTTCACGCAGCGGCCGCGTGGCCTATCAGTTTGCGCGCGACATGATGGGCCGACAGTCGGACCGGGCATGAGCCAAGGTTTGTTGGTGGCCGATGCCGAGCGCAAGCGCGAGGACTTGGCCGCGGGTCAGGCCGAGCGGAAGGCCGTTGATGTCGCTGTGGGCGTCTTGATGCAAGGCGATCAGTTCTTACTGACCTCGCGCCCCGAGGGCAAGGTGTATGCCGGTTACTGGGAGTTTCCAGGCGGCAAACTGGAAGCCGGCGAGTCGGTCGAGCAAGCGCTGCGGCGTGAATTGCAAGAAGAACTCGGTATCACAATCGGCGCAGCACCGACTTGGAAAACCCAGATGGTCGATTACCCCCATGCCTTGGTGCGGCTGCATTTTTGCAAGGTGATCCATTGGGTGGGAGAGCTGCAAATGCGCGAAGGGCAATCTCACGCCTGGCAGACCTTGCCGGTCGAAGTGGTGCCGGTGTTGCCGGGCACGGTGCCTGTGTTGGGTTGGTTGGCCGAAGAGCGCCAATTCATGGCGGCGACGCACCGCTGAATCAAACCCATCACGAAGAGGCGGGTTGCCGGAGCAACTTCAGCGTTAGCGCTTATTGCAAACGCGGATCGCCAAAGGGCTCGTCGAGTGGTTTCTCGTCAGGCAATTTGAATTCTTCACTGGCCCATGCGCCCAAGTCCACACCTTTGCAACGTGCACTGCAAAAGGGACGATAAGGGTTGGCGCTGCTGTAGAGGCTGTTGCCCGAGCAAGCGGGGCAGCGCACTTGGCGTGGCGCAAAGTCGGGCGACTGACCAGACTCGCTCATGCGCACAAGGTCATCTCAAAGGGCACGTCATCGGTGGTGGCCACCAATTTGCCATCGGCTTGCTGTCGCATCATGCGGATCACCACCAGCAAACGGTTGCAGCTGATCTCGGGCGTGATGCCCAGTGAAGGGTCGATTTTTAAACGCAGGAGTTGGAAGGTGCGGCCTTGCGGCAAGTTTTGTTGCAACTGACCGGCGGTGGCCATGACTTTCTGGCTGTTGCCAGACTCGCGCAACATTTGCAGCAACATCTTGATGGCTTGAGCCAATGGCGCAAACGGCGCGGACCACTGCGTGAGGTCTTGCGTGCGGCTGGCGGCTTCGTGGTGTTGCCATGCATGGTAGGCCGGCAAATCAAACTCACAAGTGCCACCGGGAATGACGGCCCGGCTGCGCAAAGCCATCAAAAAATCGTTGTCGTTCAAGCTTTGACCAATGCGACCGCTGACTTGGTTCAGCAACTCGAAGTGCTCGTCCAATTGGGCAATCACACCGTCCAGTGCTTTTTCAGAAATGGCCGGGTTGCCGCGATAGCCGTTGTAGAGTTGTTTTTGGCGTTCCAGATCTTTGAGAACATCCGACTTCAACTCAGAGCGAGAAGCCACCTCGATGATTTCAAACAGCGTGGTCAGCGCAAAGTGGTGATCCACCGCTTCCGTTCGGACCATCAATTGGCCCATGCGGTTAAAAAGTTGCTGCAATCGCAAGTAAGTGCGAATGCGTTCGTTAAAAGGGTATTCGTACAGGATCACGAGGCTTCTTTCAGTGCCGCCATCATAGCCCGAAGTTGGCGGCCAAATGAGCCACTTTGGCTTCTAATTCGGACAGAGTCAGGTCTTGGTTGAAGATCACAGCATCGGCCTTAGCCAAGCGTGCCGTCCTGGGTGCTTGTTGGGCCATGATGCGGTCAATCTCGTCGAGAGCCAGACCACTTCGGGCCACCACCCTTTGCCGTTGGGTTTCGCCATCGCAGTCGACCACCACCACGCGGTCCACCTGTTTGCGCCAACGCTCGCCTGACTCCACCAGCAAGGGCACATCAAACACCAACACGTGTCGGCCCCCATGAATCGCGGCTTGGGCTTGCTCTTGGGTGATCTGGCTCACCAAGGGATGAACGATGGCTTCCAGCTTTTTTTTGGAGTCTGGATTCTTAAAAACCTCTTCCCGCATGGCTTGGCGGTTGAGTGCGCCTTGGGCATCGATCATGTGCGGCCCAAAAACTTGGGCAATCGGCGTGATTGCCCGTCCCCCAGCAGCAGTCAGGCTGCGCGAAATGGCATCGGCGTCGATCACGGCAGCGCCGCGGGCGGCCAACATGCCGGCCACGGTGCTCTTGCCGCTGCCAATGCCACCGGTGAGGCCGATGCGCCAGATTCGCTGATTGCTCATGGGTTAAAGAGGCAAAAGGGGCAGGGGGCCAAAGGCCATGACCCACAGACCTGCCAAAGCCAAAAAAGGACCAAACGGAATATAGCCGTCTTCAGACAGGCGGTTTTGCATGCGCAGCCACAACCCCCCGGCGATACCGGTGAGGGAGGCGATCAAGACCAAGGACAGCAGGCTGGGCCAGCCCAGCCAGGCGCCCAACGCGGCTAAGAGTTTGAAATCTCCCTGACCCATACCCTCTTTGCCAGTGAGCCCCTTGAACAACCAATACACCGACCACAGGGCCAAATACCCGCCCACAGCGCCCCACAAGGCAGTGCTCAAATCCACCCGGCCGATGCCCCAACTGGCCACCAGCAACCCCGCCCACACCAAGGGTTGCGTCAAGGCATCGGGCAACAAGGTGGTGTTGGCATCAATGGCGGCCAGCGTCAACAAAGTGGCGGCAAATCCGGCCCAAGCCAACGCGGCGGGCGTCAGGCCGTGGGTGGCATAGCTCCATACAAACAGCCCGGCCGTCAACAACTCGATCACCGGGTAGCGCCAACCGATGGGCGATTCGCAGTGGCGGCAGCGCCCCTTGAGCACCAAAAAACTGAACACCGGAATTTTTTCTGCCCAAGCCAAACCGTGCCCACAATGCGGGCAGTGCGAGCCGGGTGTGGCGATGTTGAAAGGCTTTGCTGCTTCGCTTTGGGGTGAAGCTGTGGCTTGATCAGTACTTTGAGCCCACTGCCGCTCGATCATTTTGGGCAGGCGATAAATGACCACATTCAAAAAGCTGCCCACGGCCAGACCCAGCACTGCGGCGGCGGCTCCGTAAAACCAATCAGGGGTCATCTCAGAACACCTGACCGAGTCTAAAAATAGGCAAATACATGGCCACAAGAATACCGCCAATCAGGCCACCCAGCAGCACAATGATCAAGGGCTCAAGCAATCCGGCCAAGCCATTCACCCGGTCATCCAACTCGGTCTGCATCAATCCTCCTGCGCGGTCCAACAAATGCTCTAAAGACCCGGTTTCTTCGCCTGTGGCACACAGTTGAACCACCATGGCAGGAAAAAGGCCGCTGCTGGCCATGCCCTCGCTCAAGCGGCTGCCTTGTGCCACCTGACGCTGTAACTGCAGCGTCATTTGGGCGTAGTCTGCGTGGTTGCAAGCTTGTGCAACTGGCTGCAAAGCCTCTTCGAGCGGGACACCCGCGGCCAACAAGGCCGACAAGGTTTGTGCCCATCGCGTCACTGCGGCTGTGCCGATGAGGGGCCCCAATATGGGCAGTCTGATCAGCCAACGGTCTCGTGCTGCAAAGAGGTCAGCACGCCGTTCAGGCGGTGCTTGCCAAAGCCACAGGCTCAGCAGCAACAGAACGCAGAAAGCGGACGGACCATAGCGGCTCAAGCCCTCGCTGAAGGCCACCACCATTTGGGTTGGCCAAGGCAATTCGGCGCCGAATGATTTGAAAACTTCTTCAAAAACGGGCACGACAAAAACCAAGATCAAGGCCAACACACCCAACGCCACGCCCATCACTGCCGCGGGGTACATCAATGCAGAACGAACACGCGAACGCAGGCTTTCATTTTTTTCCAAGGTGTGGGCGAGTCGCGCCATCATGGTGTCCAAAATGCCCGCTGACTCACCGGCTTGCACCATGCTGGTGTAGAGCCCACTGAAGACGCCGGGGTGCTGAGCCAGCGCCGCATGCAAGGCGCTGCCTGACGCGACGTCAAGGTGCACCTGTTGCATGATGTTCACCAGCGACTGTGAAGGCAAACTTCGCGACAGCATGTCGAGTGATTGCAGCAACGGAATGCCGGCCTGCAACAGGGCGGACAACTGGCGCGTCATGAGCGACAGCTCTGCGGGGCGAATGGGTTGGGGTCGATCCCACCACAATCGTTGCAGTCGGATGCGATAGACCCCTTGCTGGCGCAGTTGGGCACGGGCTAAACCGGCCGCTTGGGCTTGCAAGCGGCCTTGAATCGGGCGACCCTGATCATCCAGACCTTGCCATGCAAATGTCGGTGTGGCGCCACGGTGTGCGGGCTTGCTCATGTGCCGAAGTGAGGCTGTGACTGGCGCTGGGTCTGAGAAGGTGTAAGGCCAGGGCTGTGGTTGTGGGTGTAGTTATGGCTGTGGGTATGGCTGTGGGTATGGCTATGGGTATTGGTATTGGCTAAAACCTCGTTCATGGAGGTGATGCCTTGCAACACTTTTTGTAAACCCGCTTGGCGCAAGGTACCCACGCCTTCGCGCTGGGCCAGTTCAGCCAAAGTTTGTTGTCCCGCCTCTTGCAAGATCAGCTGTTGCATGGCTGGGCTCACGGGCATGACCTGAAAAATACCCGTGCGCCCCAAAAAACCTTTATGGCAATGCGCGCACCCCATCGGCACAAACGCCGGGGCGCTGGCGGCTGCAATAACGCCCTCCGGCAGACCCGCTTGCAGCCATGCGGCCAAGGGCAAATCCACCGATGCTTTGCACAAAGGGCACAGACAGCGCAGCAAACGCTGGGCGGTGATCAGGCTCACGCTGGCGGCAATGTTGTAAGACGCCGTGCCCATGTTGCGCAAGCGCACCAAAGTGCTGGGCGCGTCGTTGGTGTGCAAGGTCGACAACACCAGATGCCCCGTTTGTGCCGCCTGAATGGCGATGTTGGCGGTCTCTAAATCGCGCACCTCACCCACCATCAACACATCCGGGTCTTGGCGCAAAAAGGCCCGCAGCGCAATCGCAAAAGTCAAGCCTGGTTTGCCTTGCACATTCACTTGGTTGATGCCGTGCAATTGAATTTCGCAGGGGTCTTCGACGGTGGCAATGTTCAGCTCTGCCGTGTTCAACAAGTTCAGGCAGGCATAGAGCGACTGCGTTTTGCCTGAGCCGGTGGGCCCGGTCATCAGCACCATGCCATGGGGCCGGCGAATGGCTTCGATCAATCGTTCGAGATCTTGCGGCTCATACCCTAAACGGGTCAGGTCCAATTGGGCTTGTGCCGAGTCCAAGATGCGGATCACCAATTTTTCGCCAAACAAGGTGGGCAAGGTGCTGACCCGCAAATCGAGTTCTCGCCCGCTGGCGAGCAAGAGTTTCATGCGGCCATCTTGTGGGATTCTTTTTTCGGCAATGTCCAGGCGCGACAGCACTTTGATGCGAGAAGCCAGCCGGTCTTTCAGTGCCATGGGCGGGCTGGCCATTTCGCGCAACTCGCCATCGATGCGCATGCGCACCCGGTACAGGTGCTCGTAGGGTTCAAAGTGCAAATCGGAAGCCTTCAGGCTGACCGCTTGCTCCAGCAGTTGCTGAACCCAATGCACCACGGGCGCATCTTCAAGGGCCCCCAATTTGGGTGGGTCGCCGGTCGGGTGTTGCATGTTGCCTCCATGAATTATTTTGTATTCTTTTGTTCATCATGGGGTGCAATGCGGATTTTGTAAATGCCAGCCAAGCCATGTCAGGGCGCTCTGAAGCGCGAGGGCGGGCTAGAGATTTGCGGCAGACGCCGCCAGTGGTCAGATGAGTTTGACCGGTTGTGTTTGGGGCTGGTACTGCGGGTCGGTGTGTTCACAAGCCTCGGCTTTGGCACACGGCATCTGACAAAGCTCGCGGTTGTTCATTGGGCAAGCGCGGTTGAAAGTCACCACGTGGTCAACCTCGGCGCGAATGCCGATCCACTCGCCCAACTTGTGGTCGTGGTGGCTGGGCACATGGGCCATCAGCAAATCGCCGCTGGCCAGTC
>JBEGTA010000047.1:0-4727 GCA_041179665.1 Pseudomonadota bacterium | reverse complement strand
CACAGGACCCTCGGGTCCTGTTTTTCTTGGGGCAACAAAAAACCCGCTGAGAAGCGGGTTTTTTGTTGAAAGACTCAGTCCGAATTACTTCAGCTTGATTTCTTTGTATTCAACGTGCTTGCGAGCTTTGGGGTCGAACTTCATGATCGACATTTTCTCGGGCATTGTTTTCTTGTTTTTGCTGGTCGTGTAGAAGTGACCAGTTCCAGCTGTGGATTCCAGCTTGATTTTTTCGCGTCCGCCTTTGGTTGCCATGATTGATGACTCCTAATGTTCTGGGTTTAGGCTTGACCGCGTGCGCGCAGGTCTGCGAGCACGGCATCAATGCCGTTTTTGTCGATCAGGCGCAGAGCGGCGCTGGAAACGCGCAGACGCACCCAACGGTTTTCTGTTTCAACCCAGAAACGACGGTATTGCAGGTTCGGCAGGAACCGGCGCTTTGTTTTGTTGTTGGCGTGGGAAACGTTGTTTCCCGTCATTGGGCCTTTGCCCGTTACGTCGCAAACGCGTGCCATGTGGACACTCCGATACTTATAAAACAGCCGGTGCCGATGGGCCACATGCAGACTTGCATGGGGCCTGGCGTTCCAGCCTCACCTCGCCAAGATGGGTGGCGGTATCCCAGATCACTGTGCCTGTGGCCCCAAGCGAAAAGCCCGGGCAGAAGCAGCAAAGCCTTGGATTATAACCAAAAAATCAGCCGTTATGCTGTTCCAGGAAGCGTTGTGCGTCCAAGGCGGCCATGCAGCCGGTCCCGGCGCTGGTGATGGCTTGGCGGTAAACGTGGTCTTGCACATCGCCTGCCGCAAACACACCGGGCACCGAAGTTTGGGTGGCAAACCCTTTTAGACCGCTTTGGGTCACGATGTAACCGTTTTCGAGCGCCAGTTGGCCCTGGAAGATCTCGGTGTTGGGGGCGTGGCCAATGGCAATGAAGCAGCCTTTGAGTTCGATGTCTTGCAAGCTGCCATCAGCCGTGCTTTTCAGGCGGATGCCCGTCACACCGGTGTCGTCACCCAACACTTCTTCAAGGGTTTGGAAGGTTTTGAGCACGATTTTGCCGGCTGCAACCTTCTCCATCAGCTTGTCGACCAAGATGGGCTCGGCCTTGAATTTGTCACGACGGTGGACCAAATACACCTTGCTGGCAATGTTGGACAGGTACAGGGCTTCTTCGACGGCCGTGTTGCCCCCTCCGACCACGCAGCACAGCTGGTCGCGGTAGAAAAAGCCGTCGCAAGTGGCACAACCACTCACACCACGGCCCATGAAGGCGGTTTCAGAGGGCAAACCCAAGTATTTGGCTGAGGCGCCGGTGGCAATGATCAAAGCGTCGCAGGTGTAGGTGCCGCTGTCACCCATGAGGGTGAAAGGCCGCTGCTCAAGCTTCACCGTGTGAATGTGGTCAAACACGATTTCGGTGTTGAAGCGTTCGGCATGCTCTTGAAAGCGCTGCATCAGGTCAGGGCCTTGCACGCCATGCACGTCTGCGGGCCAGTTGTCGACTTCGGTGGTGGTCATGAGCTGACCGCCTTGGGCCATGCCTGTGATCAACAGGGGTTTTAAATTGGCACGGGCTGCGTAAACTGCGGCGGTGTAACCGGCGGGGCCAGAGCCGAGAATCAAAACTTGTGCGTGCTTGGAGGTGGCAGACATGGTGAGCAATCGTGAAGAGAATTCTGTAAGAAAAAGGTGCCGCAAAGGGTCATCAGGTGCCTTGATTGTAAGAACCCCCCAAAGTCAGCAGGCCCAGAGGGTTTCCGGATGGCAAAAGCTGGCCTGAAGAGGGGCTTGATCGGGTAAGCTTCAGCCTTAATTTATGACTTATTCCCTGCACACCATGATCAACCCGACGGCCCGCGCCAAAGAGGTTGAAGAGCCCCAGAATTTTTGGTCGCGATTTGCGCAAGAAATCGTGCTGCTTGTTGGCGGCGTGCTGCTGTTGCTGTGCATTTTGTCTTTGTGGAGCTACCAACCCAACGACCCCGCTTGGTCCACCTCGGGCAATGGCTCCGCGCTGCGCAATTGGATGGGTCGTCCGGGCGCTTGGTTGGCTGATTTGGCGTATTTCGGCTTTGGTTATTCGGTCTGGTGGTGTGTGGCCGCCGCAGGCCGCGCTTGGTTGGTGGGTTTGGCGCGTTGGATGCGCAGCTTGTCGGGTGAAGAGCCCTCACCACTTGCGCCTGAATCGCGACGTAGCCGCTGGGTTTTTTGGCTGGGCATGGGGGTGTTGTTGGTCGCCAGTGCCAGCATTGAATGGTCTCGTTTGTATCGCCTCGAAGCCCATTTGCCCGGGCACAGCGGCGGGGTGGTGGGCCATTTGGTCGGATCGGCCAGCATGCAATGGTTGGGCTTCACAGGATCTGCACTGGTGGGCATTGCTTTTTTGGTGCTGGGTCTGGCCATGGTGTTCCGGTTTTCATGGGGACAGTTGGCCGAAAACATCGGTGCCCGTATTGACGGACTGATCCGCATGCGCCACGAAAAGCGCGAAATTGAAGAAGACTTGGCGCTGGGCCAGCAGGCCTTGCGTGAGCGAGCACAAGCCTCGCCCTTGCAACCCATCGAGCCGCAATGGGACATGGACCACTTGGTGCCTGCGCCTGAAGGGCAGTTGGATCTGGAGCCCGTGCCCTTGCCATTTCAGACACCCATGGCCATGGTCATTGAACCATCGGTGATCGATGTGCCGCGCAGTGACCGTGTGGTCAAAGAGCGTCAAAAACCCCTGTTCACCGAACTGCCCGACAGCAAATTGCCGCAAGTGGATTTGCTGGACAGTTTGTCGGTCAGGCAAGAAACGGTGTCGCCAGAAACGCTCGAGATGACCAGCCGGTTGATTGAGAAAAAACTCAAAGATTTCGGCGTCGAAGTGCGGGTGGTGGCTGCAGCGCCTGGGCCCGTCATTACCCGCTACGAGATTGAGCCCGCCACTGGCGTCAAAGGTTCGCAGGTGGTCAACCTGGCCAAAGATTTGGCACGCTCCTTGAGCTTGGTGTCGATTCGCGTCATTGAAACCATTCCCGGCAAAAATTTCATGGCGCTGGAGTTGCCCAACGCCAAGCGCCAGTCCATCAAGCTGAGCGAAATTTTGGGCTCGCAGGTTTACCACGAAGCCAAATCCATGCTGACCATGGGCTTGGGCAAAGACATCATTGGCAACCCGGTGGTGGCCGACTTGGCCAAGATGCCCCACGTATTGGTGGCAGGCACCACCGGCTCGGGTAAGTCGGTCGGTATCAATGCCATGATTTTGTCTTTGCTCTACAAAGCCGAGGCGCGCGATGTGCGTCTCTTGATGATCGACCCCAAGATGCTGGAAATGTCGGTCTACGAAGGTATTCCGCATTTGTTGGCGCCGGTGGTCACCGACATGCGCCAAGCCGCCCATGGCCTGAACTGGTGTGTGGCCGAAATGGAAAAGCGCTACAAATTGATGAGCAAAATGGGCGTGCGCAATTTGGCGGGCTACAACGTCAAGATTGACGAAGCCGCGGCGCGAGAAGAGTTCATCTACAACCCCTTCAGCTTGACGCCGGATGATCCTGAGCCACTCAAGCGTTTGCCACACATCGTGGTGGTGATCGACGAATTGGCCGACCTGATGATGGTGGTGGGCAAGAAAATCGAAGAGTTGATTGCGCGCTTGGCTCAAAAAGCGCGTGCGGCAGGTATTCACTTGATTTTGGCCACCCAGCGTCCCAGCGTGGATGTCATCACCGGCCTGATCAAGGCCAACATTCCAACCCGCATTGCTTTTCAGGTGTCGAGCAAGATCGACAGCCGTACCATCCTGGACCAAATGGGCGCTGAAGCCTTGTTGGGCATGGGTGACATGTTGTACATGCCTTCGGGCACGGGTTTCCCCATTCGTGTGCACGGCGCTTTCGTCAGCGACGAAGAAGTGCACCGTGTGGTCAGCTACTTGAAGAGCCAAGGTGAACCCGATTACATCGAAGGCGTGCTGGAAGGTGGCACCACCGACGACGATGGCGGCATGCTGGGCGATGGCGACAACTCTGAAAAAGACCCGATGTACGACCAAGCCGTTGAGGTGGTCTTGAAAAACCGCAAGGCCAGCATCTCTTTGGTCCAGCGCCACTTGAAGATTGGCTACAACCGTGCAGCCCGTTTGGTCGAAGACATGGAAAAGGCCGGATTGGTCAGCAGCATGAGCGGCAGTGGTCAGCGCGAAATCTTGGTGCCGGCCCGGGCCGAATAAACCATGCTGCGTTTGAACCCTTTTCGCAAGCATTGGCTGGGGGCATTGGTGGCCCTCACTTTGTCCGCGTCATTTCCAGTACTGGCCGATGGCTTGGAGTCTTTGAGCCAATTCATGAAGCAGGCGCGCAGTGGCCGAGCGCAATTCAGCCAAGCGGTCACATCGCCATCGAAAGCGGGACAACCGCCGCGGGTGAAAACATCCAGCGGCAGTTTTGAATTTTTGCGCCCCGGCAAATTTCGTTTTGACTACCGCAAGCCTTTTGTACAAACCTTGGTGGCCGATGGGCAAACACTGTGGCTGCACGACGTGGACCTGAACCAAGTCACGGCGCGCAAACAAGCGCAGGTGCTGGGGTCGACCCCTGCGGCTTTGCTGGCAGCTGCCTCTGACCTCGAGGCCTTGAAAGCAGATTTCAGCTTCAAGGCCGAAGCCGAGCGCGATGGCCTGCAATGGGTCAGCGCCAGCCCCAAGGCCACCGACGCGCAAATTCGATCGGTGATGG
>JBEGTA010000046.1:0-3188 GCA_041179665.1 Pseudomonadota bacterium | reverse complement strand
CTGGTGAAACCTTCGCTGATCAGGATGTCGGCAATTTCTTGGTCCACATCAAGCTTTTCCATGAACAGCTGACGAATACCCGTGGTTTCTTCGGCTTGCTTTTGAGCCGACTCAGCGGCGTCCATGATGTTGATCTTCCAGCCGGTGAGGTCAGAAGCCAAGCGCACGTTTTGGCCGCCACGGCCAATGGCGATGGCCAAGTTTTCTTCGTCCACCACCACATCCATGGCGTGTTTTTCTTCGTCCACCACGATCGATTGCACGTTAGCGGGAGCCAATGCGCCGATCACAAACTGGGCTGGGTCTTCGCTCCACAACACGATGTCCACGCGCTCACCGGCCAATTCGTTGGTGACAGCATTGACGCGGGTGCCACGCACGCCGACGCAAGTGCCAATGGGGTCAACACGTTTGTCGTGAGACAAAACGGCAATCTTCGCGCGCGAACCGGGGTCACGGGCGCAAGTTTTGATTTCGAGCAAACCTTGCTCGATTTCGGGCACTTCCTGGCGGAACAACTCAATCATGAACTCGGGGGCCGAGCGCGACAACAAGATCGGCGCGCCACGCAAGGTCAAGTCCACTTCCATGATCATGGCGCGAACGCGGTCGCCACTGCGCAGGTTTTCCTTGGGGATCATTTCGCTGCGGCGCAAACGGCCTTCGATGCGGCCCGCTTCACAAATGATGTCGCCTTTGTCCATGCGCTTGACGGTACCGACGAAAATTTTCTCGCCGCGGGACATGAAGTCGTTTAACAGCATTTCGCGCTCTGCGTCGCGGATCTTCTGCAAGATGACTTGTTTGGCCGCCATCGCGCCAATGCGACCGATCGGCAAGGACTCGATGGACTCTTCAATGTACTCATCGACTTCGATATCTGCAATTTGCTCTTTGGCTTCGAACAACAAAATTTCTTGCTCGGGCAATTGCAAACCTGCTTCATCGGGGACCACATGCCAACGGCGGAAAGTCTCGTAGTTGCCGTTGTCACGGTCGACTGCGACGCGAATGTCCACCTCACCGGCGTACAACTTTTTGGTGGCTTGGGCCAGTGCTGCTTCCACAGCACCGAACACCACGTCGCGCTCAACGTTCTTTTCACGTGAGATGGCTTCGACCAGCATCAACATTTCGCGATTCATGACTTAACTCTCCTGTTCCATTGGGTTTGCGGATCAAACCCGATAAAAATGTGGAAAACCCGACCTTACGATCCGGCTTCAACCTTAGGCTTGCGCCCTTTGAAATCGACTACGGGCGCCAAACGGGCGTCACGTAATTCATCCAGTGTGAAACCCAACGCATGCAAAGGCGCTGGGGCTCTTTTTTTACTGATTCTTTGTCCGGGCTTGACGGCAGGCTCATCGCTCCAGACGATTTGCCAGTGCGCAGCCACATCGGTTTTTTCGAGGGTGCCGCGGAATTTTTTGCGGGTGGCGCTGACCATACCGGCAGCACTTTCACCCATGGGCGCTTTGAGGGTGATGTCGATCAACTCTCCGGCAAAGCGCTCAAAATCTTTTTCATGACGCAAGGGGCGGTCAATTCCGGGAGAGGACACCTCGAGCCGGTTGTAGGCAACGCCATCGACTTCGAGGGCGAACTGCAATTGCCGATTGACTTTTTCGCAATCTTCGACGTTGATGAAAAGCTCTGAACCGGGCTGCCAAGGCCAGTCAATGGTGATGCGCAACAAGCCGCCCGCTGTGCGGTCAATCTCGACCAGGTCATACCCCAGTCCAGTCACGGTTTCTTGAACAATTTGCTGCAATGCCACAGAGCTTCGAAAATCAACGTTAAAAAAGAAAGACCCAAAAAAAACGGGCGGTGAAAACCCGCCCGTTTGGTCGTGAAGCCAATATTCTATCCGAAAAACGTGCTAAGTGCGTGATTTCTAAGGCAGAAATTGCTCGTTGCAGTGCATCGGGGCTCAGCCATTTGGGAAGGCCGCCAACAAACTGCGGGTGTAAGAATGAGCAGGTTGGTTCAGCACTTGTTCGGCCAAACCGGACTCAACCACCTGCCCCGCTTTCAACACCAGAACCTCGTGGGCCATGGCCCGCAGAACATCGATATCGTGCGTGATGAGTAAAAAAGCAATCTTTTTCTGTTTTTGCAAGTCTTGCAAGAGTTGAAGAATTTGCTTTTGTACCGTCACATCCAGCGCACTGGTCGGTTCATCGAGCACCAACAACTCAGGGTTGACCACCAACGCACGCGCCAAGGCAATACGCTGCCTTTGCCCCCCCGAAAAAGCATGGGGGTATCGGTTCAGCAGATCAGGAAATTCTTCGGTCTTCAACCCGACTTCGGCCAGTGTGGTCAGCACCTGTTGCTCAAGTTCGGACGCTTGCAACTGGGGTTGGTGCAAGCGCAGCCCTTCCGAGACAATTTCGCCAACGGTCATGCGCGGTGACAAACTGCCATAAGGGTCTTGAAAGACGACCTGAACGCGCTGTCGAAGGGGTTTGTCTCTGGCCGGCACGTTTTGCCAACCCTTTCCGCCCAGCAAAAGCTCGCCAGAAAAGGTAATCAAGCCCAACACCGCTTGCGCCAAACTGGACTTGCCAGACCCCGACTCACCCATGACACCCAAGGTGCGCCCAGCCGCCAAACTGAAACTAGCGCCATGCAGTGCTGTGAAATGCGCTTGCCGAAACCAACCCCGCAAGCCCGGCACCGCTTTGGGGTAACGCACTTGCAGGTCTTTGGCCAGCAACAAAGGCTCATCACTGGCGGGGGCGCTGGCCAAACCTTGGCGGTTGGGCCGGCTGTCCAACAGCTTTTGGGTGTAGGGGTGCTGCGCGCTTGAGAACACAGTGCGCAAATCGCCCTGCTCCACCAAATGGCCCTTTTCCATGACGGCGACTCGATCGGCAAAATGCCGTACCAAGGCCAAATCGTGCGTGATCAGCAGCACGGCCATACCGGTTTTTTTCTGCAGATCGGCCAACAAATTCAACATTTGCAAACGCAAGCTGGCATCGAGCGCGGTCGTGGGCTCGTCGGCCAACAGCAGTTTGGGCTCAGAGGCCAAGGCCATGGCCATCATGGCGCGCTGCCGTTGACCGCCTGACAATTGGTGGGGGTAACTTTGGCTGCGCCGCCATGCGTCATCAATGCCGGTTTCCTGCAGCAACTCCACGGCGCGGGCCTCAGCGGCTTTGCGGGACAACAGTTTTTTA
>JBEGTA010000045.1:0-6904 GCA_041179665.1 Pseudomonadota bacterium | reverse complement strand
TGCGTTTGACCGATGGCCCCAAAGCGGGCCAAACCGCGCGTGCCGCATTGTTTCCCTTCACCATGGACGGACAACGGCTCGGGGTGCGTCACCAGCCACCCCGGCAGGGAGAGAATACCGACGAGCTGTTGCTAGGCTTGGGCTTAAGCCCTGCTGAAATTGCGCATTTGCGAGCGCAAAAAGCCATCGCCTGATCAATTTCTAACCACCCTTAAACAAGAGAGAGAGAGACAAACCATGAAGCATTCCACATCTCGCCGAACCGTATTGACGGCTTTGTCTGCCGCCGCGTCGATGGCCCTGCCGGGCTGGGCCTTGGCGCAAGCAGATCGAGCCGTTAAGTTCATCTTGCCCAACGCCACTGGCTCGGGTGTGGACGCGATCACGCGCGCTGCAGCTCCGGCCTTGGGCAAGGCCTTGGGCACTTCGGTGGTGGTCGAAAACCAAGCCGGTGCGAGCGGTGTGATTGGTTTGCAGGCTTTGGCCAAAAATCCACCTGATGGTTTTACCCTTTCGGTGGTGTCCAACAACGTGGTGATTTTTCCAAGCGTGATCAAAAACTTGCCGTTTGACATGCCAGGTGACTTCACGCCGATCGCCGTGGTGGGCAGCACGCCCATGGTGCTGGTGGTCAACCCACAAAAAGTGGCGGCCACCAATAGCCGCGAATTCATTGCCGCACTCAAAGCCAAGCCCGAGGGTTACAACTTTGGCTCTGGTGGCACGGGAACCATCTTGCATTTGGCCGGCGAAATGTTCATTGACGAAGCCGGCGTTAAGGCGCGCCACATTCCCTACAAAGGCGTGGGCCCCATGGTGACCGACTTGTTGGGCGGACAAATTGACTTTGCCGTGGTGGCGTTGCCCAGCGTGGCGCAGCACATCAAAACCGGTGCCTTGCGCCCTATTGGCATGTGCGCAGACAAACGCACCGCGGCCGCTCCTGAGATTCCGACATTTGTCGAGCAAGGCCTCACCGGATACAACATGGAAGCATGGTTTGCCGTGGTGGGCCCCAAAGGCATGGCCCCAGCCCTAGTGAAGAAAGTGCACGACGCCGTGGTCGCTGCGTTCAACGATCCGACTGTCAAAGACACCATGGCCAAGCAGGGCAACACCATCAACATCAGCAGCACAGAGCACGCCCAAAAGGCCTTCCGCTCTGAGATGGCGCGTTATGCCGCCTTGGTCAAAAAAGTCGGCATCGAGCCGCAATAAGTGATGCCTTCGATGCTTGACTTTTGATCGTCAGGCATCGACCATCGGCCCATGTCCATCCAGATATTGATCATCGGCATTCACCTCGCGCGCAGCACGCGAGGCAAGCCCTGCGCGCCGCCGCAGGACTTTTAAACATCCCCTGTTTCGATTTGCCGATTTCAATTCAGGCGCCGCCCCGATGAGGGGGCCGCCCTGTTTTTCACTGGAGACTTTCATGGCCGATTTGTTTGACAACCCCATGGGCCTGTGCGGCTTCGAGTTCGTCGAGTTCGCCTCCCCCATCGCCAACACCCTTGAGCCGCTGTTTGAGAAGATGGGCTTCTCGCTAGTGGCCAAGCACCGTTCTAAAGACGTGGTGCTCTACCGCCAGGGCGACATCAACTTCATCGTTAACCGCGAGCCCAAAAGCCTGGCCGGCTACTTTGCTGCCGAGCACGGGCCCTGCGCCTGCGCGTTGGCGTTTCGCGTGAAAGACTCGCACAAAGCCTACGAGCGCGCACTTGAAATGGGGGCACAACCGGTGGAAGTGCCCACCGGCCCCATGGAGCTGCGTCTGCCCGCTATCAAAGGCATTGGCGGCGCGCCTTTGTATTTGATTGACCGCTTTGAAGACGGCAAGAGCATTTACGACATCGACTTTGAATTCATCGACGGCGTCCACCGCCACCCGCCGGGGCATGGCTTCAAGCTTATCGATCACATGACGCACAACGTCTACAAAGGGCGCATGGCTTACTGGAGTGGTTTTTACGAAAAGCTCTTCAACTTCCGCGAGATCCGCTACTTCGACATCCAGGGCGCCCACACGGGCCTCACCAGCCGCGCCATGACCGCACCCGACGGCATGATCCGAATTCCTCTGAACGAAGAGTCGGGCAAAACCGGGGGCCAGATCGAAGAGTTCTTGATGCAGTTCAACGGCGAAGGCATCCAGCACATTGCGCTGCTCACCGACGACATTTTGAAAAGCGTGGACGCCCTGCAGATGGCGGGCATCCCGCTCATGACCGCGCCCAACGACATTTATTACGAGATGCTTGAAGAGCGCTTGCCAGGTCATGGCGAACCTGTGCCCGAATTGCAAGCGCGTGGCATTTTGATGGACGGCTCCACGGCCAATGGCGAAAAGCGTTTGCTGCTGCAAATCTTCAGCCAAACCCTGCTGGGCCCGGTGTTCTTTGAGTTCATTCAGCGCAAAGCCGACGAGGGGTTTGGCGAAGGCAACTTCAAAGCGCTGTTTGAAAGCCTGGAGCGAGACCAGATTCGTCGTGGGGCGATTCAGGTGGAGTGAGGGATCTGGGCGGTACGAGACGGCTGGCGTCCCCACTCTCGCCACCAGCCGTCAGCCACCAGCCGTCAGTGGCCGGTTTTGCGCATGCGCGAGCGGGACGTCGTTGCCCAGCAAAAGTCACGCATGTGACTGGCCAGCGCTTGTTTCGCCAGATTTTGAGTTGTTTCCCGGTTGCACAAAAGGGGGCTTCTCGCCAAAGTGCAAAGCTATTACTTTGCACAAGGGGTCACTCGCGATGAAACTGAATGTCAATGGTAAAAATCACAGCCTCGATGTTGAGCCGGAGATGCCCCTGCTGTGGGCCCTGCGTGATGAGCTGGACATCAAAGGCCCTAAGTTCGGTTGCGGCATCGCCCAATGCGGGTCGTGCACGGTGCTGCTCAATGGCGAGCCCGTGCGGTCGTGCTCTTATCCGGTGTCGGCGGCGGCGGGGCAAAAAGTCATCACCGTTGAAGGCTTGGCTGACAAGGGCCGCTTGCACGCGGTTCAGCAAGCCTGGATTGACCACCAAGTGCCCCAGTGCGGTTACTGCCAAGGCGGCCAGATGCTCGCGGCTGTGGCTTTGCTCAAGAAAAAGCCCAAACCCACCGATGCCGACATTGACGCAGCCATGACCAACATTTGCCGCTGTGGCACTTACGCCCGCATACGCACCGCCATCCACGCTGCTGCCAAGAAAGGGACCCGCGCATGAGCACCCCAGATCGGACCTCCGGCATGGACCGCCGCCATTTCATGAAAATCACCGGCACCGCCACGGCGGGTTTGTCGATGGGTTTCTTTGTGCCACAAAGCGCGCAGGCGTCCGCAACGCCGCAGCTGAATGTGTGGGTCGAAATCGAGCCCAACGACACGATCGTCATTCGCTACGCCCGCGCTGAAATGGGTCAAGGCAGCATGACTTCTGCGCCCATGTTGATTGCCGAGGAGTTGGAGGCTGACTGGAAAAAAGTGCGCGTTGAATACGCCACAGCCCATGAAAACCTGCGCACCAAACGCGCTTATGGCGACATGGCCTCGGTGGGCAGTCGCACCATTCGAAATTCGCAGGAATACCTGCGCAAAGCAGGTGCCACCGGGCGCGAGATGCTCATTGCCGCTGCTGCCCAGCAGTGGGGCGTGCCTGCCAGCGAGTGCACAGCCGCGCTCAGCAAAGTCACCCATGTGCCCAGCAAGCGCGTGCTCAGTTACGGCAAATTGGCCGCAGCGGCTGCCAAGCTGGAGGCCCCCAAAGAGGTCAAACTGAAAGACCCCAAAGCCTGGACATTGATCGGCAAGTCCATCCCGCGCGTGGACATTCCCGACATCGTCACTGGCCGTGTGAAGTACGGTATTGATGCTCAAATGCCTGGCATGCTGCACGCAGCCATTGCCGCTTGCCCAGTATTCAACGGCACCGTCAAAAGTATGGATGCCTCTAAAGTGGAAAACCGCAGGGGCATCGTCAAGGTGCTGAATTTGGGCACCTTCGTGGCCGTGGTGGCCGACAACTGGTGGCGCGCCAAAGAAGCGTTGCGCGATGTGGCGGTGGACTGGGATGTGGGCGAGCACGGCACCTTGAGCAGCGCCGCCATCATGGCCCACTTCAAAGCGGGCATGGAGCAACCTGAACTGGCGGTGGCCCGCAACGATGGCAACACGGCAGAGGCGCTGACCAAGGCGGCCAAGGTGGTGGAGGCCGAGTACTTCACGCCCTATTTGGCGCACGCCACCATGGAGCCCATGGTCTGTACCGCATGGTTGCAGGGAGACCAACTCGATGTGTGGTGCTCGACGCAAAACCCTGAATCGACATTGGCTGTGGCTGCAGCGACAGCCGGCGTGCCCCAGGCCAACGTGAAAGTGCACCCCATGCAATTGGGTGGCGGTCTTGGCCGAAAAAGCCCGCAAGACTTCACACGCCAAGCGGTCACGATTGCTAAAGCCATGCCCGGCAAGCCCGTTAAAATGCTGTGGTCTCGCGAAGAAGAAATTCAGCACGGCTTGTACCGTCCGGCCAGTCTGATGCGTTTCAAGGCAGGCCTGAGCGCCACGGGCAAACCTGAGGCGCTGCACATCCGTGTCAGCGCCCCATCTATCTTGGCCACCTTGCTAAAACTGCCCTTGCCCAAAGGGGTGGACGGTCAGGCCGTGGCGTGCTTCAACGACCACCCCTATGACATTCCCAACACCTTGGTGGACTATGCCCAGCGCAACACCAACGTGCCCGTGGGCTTTTGGCGCACCGTGGGGCATTCACAAAACCCGTTTGGCCGTGAGTGCTTCATTGACGAGATGGCGCGGGCGGCGGGACAAGACCCCGTGCAATACCGCCTGGCCATGTTGCCGAACAACGAAAAAGCCAACCGTGACCGCGCCATCTTGTTGGCCGTGACGCAAGCGGCCGGCTGGGATAAAAAACCGGCCCCGGGCGTGTTCCGGGGTGTGGCCGCCACCGACGGTTATGGCAGTTGGACGGCTTGTGTCTGCGATGTCTCGGTCAACGCCAAAAACGAAGTCAAGATCCACCGCATCGTGATCGGCATTGACCCCGGTTACGCCGTCAACCCCGACAACATCGTGGCCCAGTTTCAGGGCAGCGTGGTGCACGGTCTGACCGCTATCTTCTGGGGTGAAAACACCATCAAGGATGGGCGCGTGGAGCAGTCGAACTTCCACGATTACCGCATGATGCGTTTGAACGAAATGCCCAAGGTGGAGGTGGTGATTGCACCCACCGGCGGTTTCTGGGGCGGCGTGGGTGAGCCCGCTCAAGCGCCTTTGGCACCGGCCGTGGCCAATGCCATTTCGGCCGCTTTGGGCAAACGCATCCGCAGCCTGCCTTTGAAAAACCATGGCCTGACTTTGGCACGTGCATGACGGTGCTGGGGTTGGCGCGGTTGTGGGCCTTGGCATGCGGCGCTGCTTGTGGCCTGGTGGCTGCGCAAACGCCAGACGCCGTCAGCTTGGCTTCGCCAGATCGGGGCAAAGCTTTGCTTTTGCAACGACACGACAGCGGCTGTGTGCTCTGCCACCAAGTGCAGGGCTTGCCGGTGGGTGGCGCAATCGGCCCGTCGTTGATCGGCTTGTCTGAGCGCAGCACCAAAGATCAAGCCCGTGAGCGCATCGCCGATGCCCGGCGCTTTAACCCGCACACCATCATGCCGGCCTATTTCAGTACCGAGGGTTTGAACAATGTGGCCAGCCCCTTCAAGGGGCAAACCATTTTGAAGGCGCAAGCGATTGAAGACATCTTGAGTTATTTGTTTTTACCGAGCCACACCAAGCCATGAAGTTGCTCTCAATGACCCGTCGTGAAGGCTTGCGGCAGACCTTGCGGCTTGGGCTTTATGGGGTCGCAGCACAGTTGTGGCCCAGCCAGGCCCAAGACATGGCGTCAGGCCAGTTGCTCAGCGTGGCTCAAATGATTGAGCCCCTGACACAAGGGGCACGGGTCGTGCGCCAAGACGTACAGCTGTTGGCCCCCGTGTTGGCCGACAACGGGACTTTGGTGCCTGTCACGGTGCAAGTGCAAAGCCCCATGACACCCCAAGACCATGTGACGCACATTCATCTGTTGTCTCAGCGCAATCCGGTGACGCGCATGGCCGTTTTTCATTTGGGCCCATGGAATGGTCGTGCCGAAGTCAGCACCAGGCTGCGCTTGGCAGGCACCCAGCAAGTGGTGGCCTTGGCGCGTTTGTCCAATGGTGAGTTTCGATATGGTCAGATGGAAATCATCGTGACCGAGTCGGCTTGTGTGGACGCTTCATGAACACGGCACTGGCACGCATCCAATGGCCTGAGCGCGTCCAAGCAGGTGATGTGGTCAAAGTGCGTCTGTTGGTGCAACACCCCATGGAAACGGGGTATCTGCAAAACCTGTTGGGGCAGTTGTTGCCGCGCAATGTGATCCGTACATTGACCTGCACTTGGGGCCAACAAGAGGTGTTTCGAGTGGAGCCTTCGTCAGGCATTTCGGCCAATCCCTTGTTCGAGTTTTTTGTGCGCGCAGAACAAACAGCCGAAATGCATGTGGCGTGGACCGATGACCGGGGTGTCAAAGGCCACTTGCGGCAACTGCTGCCGGTCTTGCCCAAGAGCAGCCCCTGAGCGCATGAGCAACCGAGCGTTCGTGTCGATGGCTGCAACAGGGCGTGTGTCCTCGATGATCAAGGTGTGCTTGCTGGCCATTGGGGTTAGCGCCTTGTTGGAGGTGAGTGGGCCTGCGGCCGCGCAAACGGCGGCGCCACCTGCGCGCAGCTTGCCTTTGTCGCAGCTCAAATCGGGCCTGCATTATTCGGGCAAGGATGTGCAAGCCTTGCAAGCCGACGAGTTTGCCAATCCGGCACAGCTGTGGCTCAGCCAAGGCGCGCAAGCGTGGGGCCAGCCCAGTGCCGCGAACGGCAAATC
>JBEGTA010000044.1:0-3616 GCA_041179665.1 Pseudomonadota bacterium | reverse complement strand
CCAATTTGTATGCCGACAATGGCCGACAAACCAATAGAAACCGCTACCGAAATGGTGAGTGCAAAGCACAGCACCATGGTGCAAAGCATGACGACGCTCATTGTGCTGTCTCCAATTCAAGCCGCTGTGGATCCAGCCAATTGCCAATGATGCTCAGCACACTGAATGCCGCGCCCACCGGCAAGGCCATGTAGGCCCAAATCATTGACACATCTTCAAGGCCAATCATGGACTGCACTTTGCCGCGCTGGGCATAGTCCCAACCCCACCAAATGATGATGCAGACCAAGGTCAATGCCGCCAAGGCGACCATGGTGTCTAAAAATCTTTTCATGCGCGGCCCGCTCCAACGGTACAGCACGTCGACGCTGACCATTGCGCCTTGCCGAAAGGCCATAGGAATGCCCATGAACACCATCCAGATCAGACTGAAGCGGATGATGACCTCGGTCCATTCAAGGGGCACTTCCAACACAAATCGGGTAAAGATTTGCAGCATGCCCAAGCACGCGGCCAACGCCAGCATCAAACAGGCCACCAGCATGGAAAAAGCGGTGGTCCACCTTTCCACACTCAACAACAGCGCTCGCATAAGAATTCCTTCAATACAAAATCAAAAACGCCCGCCCATTCAGAATGGGGCGGGCGTTTTTCAAGTTTCAACTCACTTGTAGTTGCGAATGCGGTCCAAATTGGCTTTGCCGAATTGTTTTTCAAACTCGGCCATGGCGGGGCCCATGGTGGCCAAGAACTTGGACTTGTCCACGTTCTCGATGATGTTCATGCCTTTTTTGCGCAACTCAGCCACGCCGGTGGCATCGTCTTTGTCCACGCGGGCACGGTTGGCCTTGACCGCTTCTTTGGCAGAGTCCAAGAAGATTTGCTTGTCTGCAGCGCTGAGCTTGTCAAACGAAGCTTTGTTCATCAGGATCACCACGGGTGAGTAAACGTGACCGGTCAGTGTCAGGTGCTTTTGCACTTGGTCAAAGTTGGAGGCCATGATCACCGACAGTGGGTTTTCTTGACCGTCCACAGTGCCTTGTTGCAAAGCGGTGAACACTTCAGGGAAAGCCATGGGGGTGGTCACAATGCCCAAGCTCTTGTAGGCGGCGACGTGCACGGGGTTTTCCATCGTGCGCATCTTCAGACCTTTCAAGTCGCCGGGTTCGTTCACGGGACGCTTGCTGTTGGTCATGTGGCGAACGCCGTTTTCACCCCAAGCCAAAGCCTTGAAGCCCTTGGAGTCAAATTTGGTCAACAGCTCTTGGCCAATGGGGCCGTCCAACACGGCGCGAGCGTGCGCTTTGTCACGGAACAAGAAGGGTACATCCAAGATGCGCGACTCAGGCACAAAGTTGGGCACAGGGCCAGTCGATGTGGTGGCCAATTCTTGGGTGCCCAGTTGCACAGATTCGATCGACTCGCGCTCGCCGCCCAAAGAGCCGGAGTAGAAGTTTTGAATCTTGATGCGACCGTTGGTGCGCTTCTCAACTTCCTTGGCCAGCGTGTCGATGGCTTCGCCTTGGTGGGAGTTTTGGCCAACAGAAATACTGTTGCGCATGGTGATCTGCGCAGTCGCTGTGGTCATCAGACCGACAGCCAAACTCAACCCCAACATCAGTTTGCTCAATTTCATCGAATAGCTCCTCTTGATGGATCAGTGGACGACAACAGGTTGCGGATCAACTTGTCATACAAGTTTAATTATGGGGCGCACTTTGGCGAGACGGGCTACGGGTTTTCGCGGGGGTGCTGATGCCAAGGTGACGCACCGAAATGGCCGGGCGGAGCAAAAAAAAGAGGCTCATGCGAGCCTCTGGGGAGGGTGGCCGGCAGCCTGAAAATCACATGCCGGTGTAGTTGGGGCCGCCACCGCCCTCGGGCGTGACCCAAACGATGTTTTGCGTGGGATCCTTGATGTCGCACGTTTTGCAATGCAGGCAGTTCTGCGCATTGATTTGCAGTCGATCGGTTTTGTCTTCGTTCTTCACGTACTCGTAAACACCTGCGGGGCAATAGCGAGCCTCCAGACCCGAGTAAATCGCCAAATTGACCATGTTGGGAATGGTGCTGTCTTTCAGCGTCAGGTGCGCCGGCTGGTTCTCTTCGTGGTTGGTGTTGCTGATGAACACACTCGACAGCTTGTCAAAAGTGAGTTTGCCATCGGGCTTGGGGTACTTGATCTTGGGGCACTCATTGGCCGACTTGATGTAGAGGTGGTCGGGTTTGTTGCGGCGCAAAGTCCAAGGAATGTGGCCGCGCAACACAAATTGCTCAATGCCGTTCATCAGGGTGGCCATGCCCAAACCCTTCTTGAACCATGCTTTGAAGTTACGCGATTTGTTCAGCTCGGTGTACAACCAGCTGGCTTCAAAGGCTTCGGGGTAAGCGCTCAATTCGTCGTGTTGGCGGCCTGCCAGCAGCGCGTCATAGGCCGCCTCGGCGGCCAGCATGCCGGTCTTGATCGCGGCATGGCTACCCTTGATGCGGCTCACATTCAGGTAGCCCGCGTCGCAACCCACCAAGGCACCACCGGGGAACACGGTCTTGGGCAGGCTCATCAAGCCGCCGGCCGTGATGGCGCGCGCGCCATAGCCCAGGCGTTTGGCGGTCACTTCGCCTTCGTTGTTTTTGAAATACCAGCTGATGTTGGGGTGGGTTTTCCAGCGCTGGAATTCCTCAAACGGGCTCAGCCAAGGGTTGGCGTAATCCAGCCCGACCACAAAACCAATGGCGACTTTGTTGTCTTCCATGTGGTACATAAAAGCGCCGCCGTAGGTGTTGTTGTCCATCGGCCATCCTGCGCTGTGCATGACAAAACCGGGCGTGTGGCGTGAGGGGTCGATTTCCCAAACTTCTTTGATGCCAATGCCGTAGGTTTGCGGGTCGCGGCCTTCGTCCAACTTGAATCTGGATATCAGTTGCTTGCCCAAATGACCGCGCGCGCCCTCGGCAAACACGGTGTATTTGGCGTGCAAAGCCATGCCCAGCTGAAAGTTTTCTGTGGGCTCGCCGTCTTTGCCCACGCCCATGTTGCCGGTGGCCACGCCTTTGACGCTGCCGTCGTCGTTGTAAAGCACTTCGGCGGCGGTGAAGCCGGGGAAGATTTCGACGCCCATGTTTTCAGCTTGTTGCGCCAACCAGCGCGTGAAGTTGCTCAAGCTAACGATGTAGTTGCCGTGGTTTTGTGCGCACTCGGGCAAAAACAAGCCGGGCGTGCGGAAGGCGCCTTTTTCGGACAAAAAGCTCCAAGCATCGTCGGTCACGGGTTGGTTCAGAGGCGCGCCGCGCTCTTTCCAGTCGGGAAACAATTCGGTCAGGGCCTTCGGGTCCATGATGGCGCCCGACAAAATATGGGCCCCTGGCTCGCCGCCTTTTTCGAGTACCACCACCGAGACATCCTGGCCTTTTTCTGCGGCCAGTTGTTTCAATCGAATGGCGGTTGAAAGGCCGGCTGGGCCGCCGCCCACCACGACGACGTCATAGTCCATGGATTCGCGGGGGCCATAGGTGCTCAAAATCTCTTCGGGGCTCATAAATGTCTCGGTAAGAAGTTGCAAATGGAGCGCCCTTCACAGCGGCAAAGGGCATCGGCACATTTTATGCGTCATCCAAG
>JBEGTA010000043.1:0-3403 GCA_041179665.1 Pseudomonadota bacterium | reverse complement strand
CTCGGGGTTGATTTTGGGAAATGGGCCCAACGACGCGGGCAAGATATTGCGCGCGCCCAAACGCTGCAAGGTTTCACCAATGAACGACGATTCACTGGCCCCGTAAGGCGTGCTGCTGACTTCAAAATAAACGCGCTGACCCTTGGCCTGCAAAGGCAGCGACTGTGCAGCCGCATTCACAGCTGCATCGATTTGGCGCCACACACGATCGCTTTCGGCCAACGGCACATCCAAAGCCTTGGCCACGGCACGCATCACGCGCTGAACGTCCGCATGGGTGCGCGGCTCTAGCACCAACACCGTCACGCCCAATGCGGTCAACCGCTCGGCCCCCCGAGCCGAAGTGGCCATGAGCACCAAATCGGGTTTGGCCGCCACCACGCTCTCGATGTTGGGGTCAAGACCACCACCCAAACGCGGCAATTTGGCCAAGCTCTCGGGCCAATTCGAGTACCGGTCAACGCCGACCAATTTGTGGCACTGCCCGAGCGCGCACACCGTCTCAGTCAGCGAAGGCAGCAAACTCACAATGCGCTGCGGCGGCTTGGCGATGGTCACTTCGACCTGCCGGTCATCGCGCAGCACCACGCCCTGTGCGATGCCGCTGATGAGCCACAAGGTGGTGATGATGAACAGGCGCTTAAGCATGGGTCGCTTCCCACTGCACAAAGATGCGGTGCAACTGCTCAACGCCATCGGTCAAAGCTGCAGGGCCCGGCTGAAGAATATCTGCCGATTTGATTTCAAAAATTTGCTGATCGCGTACCGCAGGAACCTCTTGCCAACCTGGTCGGGCCGCGGCTTTTTCAGGCCGGAACTTTTTGCCGCACAACGATCCCAAAATAATGTCAGGTGCGCGGTCCACGATGGTTTGGCCTTGCGCAATGATGCGGTCTTTGCCCATCGGCATTTGTGCCAATTCAGTAAAGCAATCGTCGCCACCGGCGATGCGGATCAACTCAGACACCCAGCGAATTGCACTGATGTGAGGCTCATCCCATTCTTCGAAATACACCTTAGGCCGTCGCTTGAAGGTGGCAGCGCTTTGCTCAATCGCATCTAAGCGCGAGCGCATTTGCTGCAAAAGCTGCAGCCCCTGCTCGGCTTGTCCCACCATCGATGCCACTTGGTAGAGCATCGAAAATATCTCATCCACACTGCGTTGGTTGAACACAGTGACCTGAACGCCAGCGCGGATGAGCAAGGCCGCTATGTCGGCCTGCAAATCAGAAAACCCAAAAACGCAATCGGGTTGGAGCGCCAAGATTTTGTCAATCTTGGCAGACAAAAAAGCACTGACTTTGGGCTTTTCATCTCGCGCACGACGCGGGCGAACGGTGTACCCCGAAATGCCGACAATGCGCGCCTCTTCCCCCAGCATGTAAAGCCACTCGGTGGTTTCCTCGGTGAGGCAAACAATGCGTTGGGGGAAGAGATCTTGCATGCCCGTTACTTGGGTTGGTATTGCAAAGTGGCATAAATGCCACGGCCTGGGGTGTTGAAGCCATAGGACAACTGATAGTCACGATCCAATGCGTTTTCCAGTCGCACACGCAATGTCAATTCATTGCTCATTTTTTGGCTGAAATAAACGCTCCACAATGAATACCCGCTGAGATGCCCATTAGGGTCCGTGCGCGCTCCAACACCGTTTAGACGCACTCCTAAACTGCGAACTCCAAAGTCTCTGGACACATCCACGACTCCAAACTGCTTGGCTCTTCTTGCCAATTGCGAACCAGTCGAGACATTCACAGGATCTTGCGATACGAAAGAGCCCTTGATCATGTAACTTTTCAAGGTAATACGTGAATTCAGTTCAACACCTTGATTCTGAACATGTCCCGTGTTAACTACGAAGGGAGCAGTTGGAAATATATATGTGAAGGCATCCTTTGTGTCGGTATTGAAAAAAGCAAACCGAAAAAATGCTTTCTGCGAACTGTAGACAGCACCGACCTCTTGGCTTTGGTGATGTTCAGGCTTCAAATTTGGGTTGTAGGAAAGATCCCCAGCACTGGGCACCTTAAATCCTGTGGACACCGAACTGGTTAACTTCCAAAGTTCGTTGAGCGTGTACCCCGCGCCCAGCAACCAAGAATTAGCCGCTGATTTTGTGAAAGGGACACTGGCATACGAATCAACATAGTCGGTGCTGATGGAGTCATGTCTTAAATTGGTTTGCAGCGTCAAGCGGTCGATCTGATGGGTAAGACCAACAAAATAACCCGCCGATTCTCTGTTGGTGTTGTAAGGCGAGTTACCCGATGCCTTGTATTTACCAGTCACTTGCTCTGCACCGAAAACAGCTTGGGTGTCTTTGTTGATCTCATAAGAATTAGACCACTCCAAACCGATTTGACGGCCATTCATGCGCCCGTTTTGCCAGAAGGCACCAAAACCATTTTCAAAGATCTGGCCATTTTTTGTGTCTTTGGCGTCAAACTCTGAATGGTTCAAATTCAAGGTGCTGGTCCATGATGGGTTGATGACCCATTTGACATATGCACCAAGGTTTTGCGTTTTTTTGAAATAACGGCCGACATCGGTGGCAGTGTCTGTATCACTGTCTGTGTCTATCTTCGCATCACTGAAATTGAACCGCGTGCCAATAACAAGATCTGAGGATAACCGCTTTTCCAGGGACCCTGAGGCAAATTGATTGCTGATGCCATCTTTGTCGGGATTAACCAAAGGGGTTTGAGATGGGTTCATCGCCGAAAAACCCTGCGATTTTTGATAGCCGACATTGATATCAAAACGCACGTCGCCACTGGCACCCCCATAGCCCGCAAAGGCAGATTGGGATCCAAAAGAGCCTACCGACGCATTGCCATAAGCTCGGGGTTCTCCTTTGCCACGGCGCGTGATGATGTTGATCACACCACCGACAGCTGCATTCCCATACAAAGCGCTGGCATTGCCTTTCAGTATTTCAATTCTTTCAATCAATTGCAAAGGAAGATCGGTTTGCAAAATGGCGTTGTAAGCATCAACTTGTGACTTCACGCCATCGATCATCAATGTCATGCTGGAACTGTCTTGGCCCCTTAAGAAAAAAGAAGTCAGCGTTCCCGGCCCCCCATTCCGACTGAATTCAAAACCAGCTTCGCCCTGCAGCAAATCAGCCAACGTCGGTGCTTGCGACTTTTCAATCTCTGCTCGCGTGATCACAGAAACGGCCGAAAGCACTTGCGATAGTGGCTGCTCCGTACGCGAAGCTGAAATCACCACAGGGTCGATTTCTATGCCCTGTGCCTGCACTGATGCAGCCAAGGCCAATGACAAAACGGAAAGTGCAGGCGAACACGCACGCGCACGAATGGAACGATTTTTCATAAGAGACAACCAAACAAAGCGCCCTCACCGCCTTCCCCGACAGTGCATGGGCTTTACAACCTGT
>JBEGTA010000042.1:0-5230 GCA_041179665.1 Pseudomonadota bacterium | reverse complement strand
CGCCTGGTTCAGAAAGCTGCATCCGTCTAAGCCAAAAAGCCCGACGTCTGCAGACTTCCAGAAAACGACCCACAATAGTGGGTCGTTTTTTTTTAACTTGGCGTTCACGCCTTAACCCCCCTTATGGAGAACAACATGATCAAAGTTGGAGACACACTGCCCGCAGGCACCCTGATGGAATTTGTCGAAGTCGAGGGCAACGGCTGCAGCATCGGCCCCAACCCGGTTGACGTGGCCAAAGCCGCAGCGGGCAAAACCATCGCTCTTTTCGCCTTGCCTGGTGCATTCACGCCCACTTGCTCGGCCAAGCATGTGCCAGGTTATATTGAACACCACGATGCCTTGAAAGCCGCAGGTGTCGATGAAATCTGGTGTGTCAGCGTGAACGATGCATTTGTGATGGGTGCGTGGGCCCGCGATCAAAAAACAGGCAGCAAAGTCCGCATGCTGGGTGACGGCAGTGCTGACTTCAGCAAGGCCACCGGCCTGACCCTGGACTTGACCAGCCGAGGCATGGGTTTGCGCAGCAACCGCTACTCCATGTTGGTCAAAGACGGTAAGGTCGCCGCATTGAACGTGGAAGGTCCTGGCAAATTTGAAGTCAGCGACGCCGCCACTTTGTTGGCACAAGCCAAAGGCTAAGTCGAAAAAAAGGGGCCAACGGCTCCGTTGGCCCCTTTTTTTTACACCCATTTCGGCGATGAGTCGCCAAGCACCCCATCACCCGATATCGACTTTGAGGTAATGCGCGCCCGCATGGGGGTTGTGATAGTAGGGCGGAATCTCTTCGAAGCCCAAGTCTTCATAAAGCGCACGGGCAGATTCCATGTCATCGAGCGTGTCCAGCAACACGCAGGCGTAGCCCGCTTTGTGCGCTGCATCCAAAATAGCCTCTGTGAGCTGACGCCCCAAGCCCAAACCTCGATAAGCCTGGCGCACATAGAGGCGTTTCATTTCGGCGGCGTTGGCGTAATCTGAACTGTCGCAGGGACGAAGTGCGCAGCAGCCAGCAACAGCACCCTCGACATGGGCCAGCAAAAGGGCACCCCGAGGCTCAGCGTAGTCACCCGGCAAATTGGCCAACTCTTCTTCAAAGCCTTGAAAGCACAAATCCACTTTCAGGCTGGCCGCGTATTCTTGAAATATCGCGCGGGTCTCGGACCAATCCTTGTCGCTGGTGGGTTTCAGCAATTGAACTGAAGGCATGGGGCAGCTGAGGAATCAAAAAACAACAGTGTAGCGGCAGCGCGAATATCGCCACGCGTCAAGACATCAGGAACCCAAAGAGACAATGAACCATGCAGACACAGCCGCAATGGCCCACAAACACAAGGCCAGTAAACGCGTATTGGGGGTGTCTCTTGATGGCGTGACAGACTCAGGGAGTGTTTTGTCGCCGTTCACCATGGCTGCCACCAGCTTTTGATTTTTTTTCCATCGGTACCAAGCCAGAGCCAGCACATGGGCTGCCACCAGCGCTAACAAGGTCAATTTGCCCCAGTGCCTGTGCCAACTGCTGGCCCAACTGACCCACTCGGACGGAGCCAAAGCCGCCAATGGACCCATGTTGGAAATTTCGTCGTCACTGATCAGCCCCGTAGACACTTGAAGGGTCAGCACCACAATGAAGGCCAGCACAGACCAAGAGCCTATCGGGTTGTGACCAGCCACGTGGATGGTTGGGCTTTTGCCTTGAAAGTAGGCCTTCAGGGCATGGGGCCCCAGGGGCAATTGGGACCAGCGCGACCAATGGCCGCCCAACAAGCCCCACACCAAGCGAAACAGCAACAAGGACATCACGGCATAACCGAAGCGGAAATGCCACAGCATGGCATTGCCCCCGATGTTTCCGGTGATGACCAAACCCACCACGCAGACCACCAAGGCCCAGTGAAAAAAGCGGGTGGGTAAATCCCAGATGCGAACGGTGAACATAGTGAAGAAACCTGAAGCAAAAAGAATAAGAATATGAGAAACTGAAATGGAGTATCAGACTCGTTTGACGAACAACCGACTGGAGATTTTATGAAAGCAATTTTGAGCATTATGAGCGCCGCCCTGGCCTTCACGCTGGCTGCTCCGGCACAAGCGCAATTTGCCAAACCCGAAGACGCCATCAAGTACCGCAAAGCCAGCTTCACGGTGATGTCGGCTCATTTTGGTCGCTTGGGTGCGATGGCCAATGGCCGAGTGCCCTACGACGCCAAAGCCGCCGCCGAGAACGCCGAGGTGGTGAGTGCATTGGCCAAACTGCCATGGACGGCCTTTGGAGACGGGACCGACAAGGGCGAAACACGTGCCAAACCCGAAATCTGGAAAGAGTCAGCCAAGTTCAAAGAAGCGTCAGACAAGATGGTGGCCGAAATAGGCAAATTGAATACCGCGGCCAAGGCCGGTAATCTCGATGCTCTCAAAGCGGCTTTTGGTCCTGCGGCGGCATCTTGCAAAGCCTGCCACGACAATTTCAGGAAAGACTAATTCGAAGCGCTGGGGTGGGCGCTGCAAGGCTCACCCAAGTTCAAGATTCGGCCAACAACTTCTCGATCAGTTGATGCAACTCTGAGAAGTTGGGAGTGCCCACAAAGCGCTTCACAATCTCGCCGTGCTTGTTGACCAATAACGTGGTGGGCGTGAGTTGAATGTCGCCCCAATCGCGCGCCAAGACCCCGGTGTTGTCAATCGCGACCTTGAACGGCAATTGGCGTGATTGCGCAAAATTCACCACATAACTCGGGGGGTCGTAGCTCATGGCCACGGCCACGGTTTCAAACCCTTTTTCCTTGAACTTGTTGTGGGTGGCGATGAGTTCAGGCATTTCGGCCACACACGAGGTGCAGCTGGTGGCCCAAAAATTAATCAAACTCACTTTGCCCGTGAGATCCGCACTGGTCATGCGAGAACCATCCAGCAGCGTGAAGGTCGACGCAGGCGCTTTGTCCGAGCTGCAGCCTGCCATGCCCAGCAAGCAAGCCGAGAGCAGCAGTGCAATCAGTGAAAATCTTTTCATAGCGGCATTGTAAAAGGCGCCGTGGTTCCGCTAAAGACAGGCCCATAAACCCGTTTCAGATCACGCCTTTGCTGCGCAACGAAGCTTGTTGTGCAGGACTCCAACCGAGCACTTCCGACAAAACTTCCTCGGTGTGCTGACCCAGCAGGGGAGGCGGCAAATCTTGGCGAACCGGCGTTTGACTCATTTTGATCGGGCTAGACACCAGCTTTAATCCGGGTTGAATCGGGTGTTCCCATGTGGTCACCATGCCGCGCTCTTGTATTTGGGGGTCGGCAAAAACCTCACCCAAGGTGTTGATGGCACCGCACGGCACTTTGGCCGCTTCAAGCGCTGCAAGCCAAGTAGCTTTGTTGCGTGTTTTCATGACGGCTTCGAGCAGGGGGACCAACTCGGCACGGTGCCGAACACGGTCGGCATTTTGTGCGTAGCGGGGGTTTTGAGCCCATTCTGGATGCCCTGCAACGGCACAAAACTTGGCAAACTGTCCATCGTTGCCCACGGCCAAAATCAGGTGGTCGCGTTGTTCGGGCGGCGCTCCATCGGCCGCCATGACCTCAAAGACCTGATAGGGCACGATGTTTTGGTGCGCATTGCCCGCACGCCCAGGCACTTTGCCGCTGACCAAGTAGTTAGAGCCCAAATTGGCCAGCATGGCCACTTGGGTGTCCAGCAAAGCCATGTCGACTTGCTGGCCCTCGCCCGTCCGTTCGGCATGGCGCAATGCGGCCAAAATGGCCACGGTGGCGTACATACCGGTGAACAAATCAGCCACCGCCACACCTACTTTTTGAGGGCCACCGCCCAAGTCATCGCGCTCACCGGTCACGCTCATCAGGCCGCCCATGCCTTGCACGGCGTAGTCATACCCGGCGCGTTCGCGGTAAGGGCCGGTTTGACCAAACCCCGTCACGCTGCAATAAACCAATTTGGGGTTGAGGGCACTCAAGCTCGCATAGTCGAGCCCGTAGCGCGCCATGTCACCCACTTTGAAGTTCTCTACAAAAACATCGCAGTGTTTGACCAATGCCCGGATCAGGGCTTGACCGTCACTGTGCGCGATATCGCAAGTGACCGAACGCTTGTTGCGATTGGCGCCTAAGTAATAAGCCGCTTCAGCGGTGTCTTGCCCCTGTGCATCCTTTAAAAAAGGGGGGCCCCAAGTGCGGGTATCGTCGCCGCTGCCGGGGCGCTCAATCTTGATGACATCTGCGCCCAAATCGGCCAATGTCTGGGTGCACCAAGGCCCTGCAAGGACGCGGGAGAGATCAAGAACGCGGATGCCATCGAGTGAATTCATGGCCGCATTGTCCCGAAAAACGCAAACCGCCGCTGATCAGGATAATCACGCCATGCAAATTCAAGACAGGGCCCGTTGGGCCAGCCTCTTCATACTCCTGGGTTTGAGTGCCTGCAGCCCCAGTCAAAACTGGCGCGAGGTGACTTTCGAGGCCACCTCGTTGAAAGCCCAGCTGCCCTGCAAGCCCGACCGGACCACGCGCGCGGTGCCTCTGGGCGGTACGCCCGTCGAGTTGCAGGTGGTCGGCTGTGAAAGCGGCACCTCGATGGTGGCGGTGATGACCGCCGCCCTGGCGCCTGGCGCCGACGCCCAAGCGCTGTTGTTGGGCTGGCAAAAAGCCACGTTGCAAAACGCCAAAATCACAGAGCTTTTGCCGGCAGCACAACAGCAGCCTTGGCATCGCCCGGGCATGCTGCCGTTGACGGCGTCGGTTCGCGTGCAAGCGCAAGGTGCCCGGGCCAATAACGAAGCGGTGACTTTGGCCGCCGTTTGGGGTGCGGTGTCAGAGGGTGACCATGTGCGTTTGGTGCATGCCGTGGTCTATGACAAAACGATTTCGTCAGAAATGGCCAACACTTTGTTTGATGGAATAAAACCATGACCGTGACCGCCGTGTCCAGCCCCGATCTCTTGCCTCGCCGCATGGCGATTGTGGTGTTTCTGGCGTTCGCTTTGGGCTATTTCTGCTCTACTTTGATACGCGCCATCACGGCCACCTTGTCCCCCACGTTGACCACCGAATTTCACCTGAGTGCGCAAGATCTTGGGCTGTTGGCGGGCGGGTACTTTTTGGGCTTTTCGCTGACCCAGTTGCCGCTGGGCCGCTTGCTGGACAAATACGGTCCGCAAAAAGTCGTGCTGTCATTCTTGTTTTTTGCCGTGCTGGGTTGCTTGGCATTTTCTTGGGCTGACAGCTTTCACGG
>JBEGTA010000041.1:0-3096 GCA_041179665.1 Pseudomonadota bacterium | reverse complement strand
TACCGCCACCCCACCTTCTACGTCATTCCCGACGAAGTCGGCCACATGTGAGCGGCAACATGAACGCCCCCATTGATTACTTGCTGCACCTTGCCGACAACGCCCTGATTTTGGGTCAGCGCAATGCCGAATGGTGCGGCCATGCGCCCATCCTTGAAGAAGACATCGCCCTGTCCAACAACAGCCTCGATTTGATTGGCCAGGCCCGCATGCTCTACCAACACGCCGCGCAACTGCAAGGCGATGGTGCGACCGAAGATACGCTGGCTTATTTTCGCGATGTGCCTGACTTCAAGAACTACACACTTTGCGAATTGCCGCACCAGCCGCTGATGTCAGCCACGGCCACAGGCGATCGCGATTTCGCCGTCACCATCGTGCGCAACTTCTTTTACAGCAGCTTGATGGTGCTGGCTTGGGACCAACTGCAACACAGCCAAGATGAACAACTCGCGGCGATCGCCGCCAAGTCCCTGAAAGAAGTTCGTTACCACCTGCGCCACTCTCGAGACTGGCTGGTGCGCATGGGCGATGGCACCACCGAGTCCCACAAGCGCGCCCAAAACGCGGTCGATCAACTGCTGCCTTACACCCAAGAGTTTTGGGCCGTGAGCGCCCCCGAAGCTGCCGCACTAGCCAATGGCACTGGGCTTGACATGGCGTCCTTGCGCCAAGACTGGAACCAGATCGTGAACGACGCTTTGCAAGAAGCCCAACTGCAACGCCCAGACGCCGGCGGTTTTGTGCCCACAGGCAAACAAGGGGTTCACTCTGAACACTTGGGCTTTGTGTTGGCCGAAATGCAAAGCCTGGCCCGCGCGCATCCGCAAGCAGTTTGGTAATCCCGCCCATGAGCCCCAACGCTACTTCGTCACGCTCGCCCGAAGAGGCTCGCGCTTGGGGATTGCTGGAGACCCTGACCGATCCGGAAATCCCGGTCGTCACCCTGCGCGAATTGGGCATCTTGCGGGATGTGCGCACCGGCGCGGCCGGGCTCGAAATCGTCATCACCCCCACCTACAGTGGCTGTCCGGCCATGGGCCAAATTGAGGACGATGTTCACGCGCTGCTGAAGCAGCATGGCCTGCAAGGCCGCGTGGTCACGCAACTGGCACCCGCTTGGACCACCGACTGGATGAGCGACGAGGCGCGAGACAAATTGCGTGCCTATGGCATTGCGCCACCGCATGCCTGCGCCAGCGCACCCTCGGGCAGCGCCCAAGTGGTGCAGTTTGCCGCGCGCAGTGCTCAAACCGAAGTGGTGAATTGCCCCCAATGTGGATCGGCCAACACCACCGAAACCTCCCATTTCGGCTCAACTGCCTGCAAGGCCCTTTACCGGTGCTTGTCGTGCATGGAGCCCTTCGATTACTTCAAACCTTACTGAGCTGCTTTGACGCAGTGAAGCACCATGTCCGCACCTCGCTTTCATGACCTCCAAGTCTCTCGCATCACACCCGAAGCCGCGGGGGCTGTGGCCATCTCGTTGCAAGTGCCCAACGCATTGCAAGACAGCTTTTCGTTTCAGCCCGGCCAGTTTTTAACACTGCGCGCCACCATCAACGGTGAGGATGTCCGGCGCAGTTACTCCATCAGTTCAGCGCGCAGTCAATTGCACAAAAACGGCACGCTCGAAGTGGGCATCCGACCTGTTGAAGGCGGCGTGTTTTCGAATTGGGCAGCCCAACAATTGAAAGCCGGCGACACCTTGCGCGTGATGCCACCCGATGGGCGTTTTGTGGTGCAACGCCCCCGCGCCATTCACCGCGTGGGCTTTGCGGCAGGCTCGGGCATCACGCCCATCCTGTCGATTCTGTCGAGCACCCTCGAAGATCAAGCCGAATCCAAATTCACCTTGGTCTATGGCAACCGCCGCATGGACAGCGTGATGTTCAATGAAGCGCTGCAAGACCTGAAAGACCGCTACCCCGACCGGCTGACACTGATCCATGTTTTGTCGCGTCAGGCGCAAGAAGTACCCTTGCTTGAAGGCCGCATTGACGGCGCCAAGGTGCAGGCCATCATCGACGCATTTTTGCCTGTGGGCAGCATGGACGAGGTGTTCATTTGTGGCCCTGAAGCCATGATCGAAGCCACCGAGCAAGCGTTGCTGACGGCGGGCGTCAAGCCCGAGCGCATTCGCACCGAGCGGTTCAGCTCACCCACACTCGACGCCCTCAGCCCTGAGCAACGCCGACAAGCCGTGCTGGGGCAACAAGCCACACGCCAATCAGGCGAAGTGCAACTCACCGTGATGCTGGATGGCAAGCCTTACGACATGCCCATCAACAAAAACGAAAAGATTTTGGATGTGGCACTGTCAATGGGCCTGGACCTACCCTATTCGTGCAAAGCCGGCGTGTGCTGCACTTGCCGCTGCAAAGTGGTGGAGGGCAGCACCGAGATGGAAAAGAATTTCACCCTCGAAAAGCCCGAAGTCGAGCAAGGCTTCATCTTGTCTTGCCAAGCTCGCCCCACCAGCAACCGCGTGGTGGTGAGCTTTGACGAACGCTGACCCGCTGACCCGGTGACCCGCTAACCCGCTATACCGCTGACCGGTTTTGGCCAAAGCAAAACGCCCTGACCCTGTCAGGGCGTTGCTGTTTTTGTATCTGCCAGCATCAGCGGCCGCCCCTGCGGCCAGCCCTCATAAGCGGTTGACGATGTCGGTGGTCGGTGCGCTCTGGTTCATGGTGTAGAAGTGCAAAGCTGGCACACCGCCATTCACGAGTTGCTCACACAGGTCGGCCACCACATCGAGGCCGAAGGCTTTGATCGAGGCGATGTCGTCGCCATATGCCTGCAACCGCAAACGGATCCAGCGCGGAATTTCGGCACCACAAGCATCCGAGAAACGCAGCAGTTGCGACGAACTGGTGATCGGCATGATGCCGGGCACCACCGGCACATCCACGCCCAGTCGATAGGCTTCATCCACAAAGCGGAAGTACGCATCGCTGTTGTAAAAATATTGAGTGATGGCCGAGTTGGCACCGGCTTTCACTTTGGCAGCAAAGGCCTGCAAATCGGCTTCGGGCGATTTGGCTTGCGGATGAATTTCAGGGTAAGCCGCCACTTCAATGTGAAAGTCATCGC
>JBEGTA010000040.1:0-3427 GCA_041179665.1 Pseudomonadota bacterium | reverse complement strand
GCCTCGCATTTGGTGACCGGCACCGACTGGTTGCGCAACATTCCCGGCAAGACCGTGGCGGCCGTTCATTTGGGCATGCTGATGGCAGAGCCCAACGAGCCCAACCCCGTGGCGTTGGCGCAGGCTTGGTTGGGCGAGGGCGCGGTGGTCGGTTCGCGCATGGGCAACACCACCGAAGGCTTGCCGCACTCCAGCGTGTTGACCCATTTCAGGATGGGCGAGGACGGCTTTGAGCGCATCTTGGTGCTGGCCCCAGCCGACACCAGCGAAGCCCGCGCTGGGCGCATTTCGCAACGTTTGCTCGAGTTAGAAACCTACCGCTTGATGGCTTTGCGGGGTTTGCCGGTGGCCAAATCGTTGTCGCCTGTGTTGTCGCAAGCCGAGGCGCAGTTGGCCGACATCACGGCCCGACTGGAGAGCAAGGGGGACAGCGACCAGGCCCTGCTGGATGTGCTGGTGTCGTTGGCGGCACGCATCGAGCGGGCCACGGCCGAGCATGGCTATCGGTTTTCTGCGACGCGGGCTTATGACACTTTGGTCAGGCAGCGCATTGCAGAGTTGCGCGAGCGGCCCATTGCGGGCACCCAAACCGTGGGCGAGTTCATGCAGCGGCGTTTGTCACCGGCCATGGCCACCGTTGAGGCCACGGCGCAGCGCTTGGCATCGTTGTCTGAGCGGGTGTCGCGCACCAGTGCGTTGCTGCGCACACGGGTGGACATTGCCACCGAAAGTCAAAATCAGGTGTTGCTCGAAAAGCTCACGCGCGGACAAGAATTGCAGCTCAAGCTGCAGACCACGGTGGAAGGGCTGTCCATTGCCGCGATCTCGTATTACGTGGTGAGCCTGGTGCTTTATGGCGCCAAAGCTTTGAACAATCTGGGGTGGTCGATGCACCCCGAAGCCGTGGCCGGCTTGTCCATTCCGCTGGTGCTGTGGGGGGTTTGGCGACTGACCCGCCGTGTGCACGAAAAATTGCACCAACCGGAGCCGTGAACCCATGGAGTTGCGGCAACTGCGCTATTTTGTGAAGGTGGTGGAGGTGGGCAGCATCAGCCGTGCGGCCATGGACCTTGATTTGGTGCAGTCGGCCCTGAGCCAGCAAATCACCCGGCTTGAGAGCGAGTTGTCGACGCGCTTGTTGCAGCGCACGCCACAAGGCGTGACGCCCACCGAAGCGGGTGTGGCCTTTTTTAGAGAAGCGCAACTGACCTTGCGGCACGCCGAGCAAGCGGTGCGATCTGCCCAGCAGTCCAGGCTCACGGGCACGGTCAGTGTGGGCTTGGCCCCCACCACAGCGGCGGTGTTGGGTTTGCCCTTGATGCAGGCCATGCGCGAGCGTTATCCCGATGTGCGCTTGCACATGGTGGAGAGTTTGTCCGGCCATTTGTCGTCCATGCTGAACGCTCGCCAATTGGATTTGGCCATCTTGTTTGATTCGCCGATTCGCGCCAGCCAACACCTTCAAACTGCCCGCCGTTGGCGTGTGATGCCCCTGATTGAAGAAGATATTTTTTTGATCGCGGCGCGGCAAACCCGCAAGAAATCGGCACCTGAGAGTTTGCGCATGGCGCAGCTGAAAGACGAGCCCTTGATCTTGCCCACCGGGCCGCACGGTTTGCGCAGCACGCTGAACGCGGCGTTTGCCAGAGCCAACATCACCCCGCAGGTGACGCTGGAGATCGACTCACTGGCCATGTTGATGGACGCCGTGCGCTCGGGTTTGGGCGGCACCTTGCAGCCTTGGGCGGCCGTCGCCCGCATGAGCCAAGAGCAAGAGTCTTTGTACATGGCCCGCATCACCGACCACCAGGTGACGCGCGTGAACTTGCTGTGTGGTTTGTCAGACGACGAGTTGTCGCCTGCCGCTTTGGCCACCCGGGTGGTGATGGCCGATTGTGTGCGGGGCTTGGTGCAAAGCGGCGCTTGGCAAGGCGTGAGCATCAGCCCGCCCGCGACCTGAGTCGGTGTGTTGTTGGGGTATCACAAAAAATGATGCCCCCATGCCCAGCCCCTGCTGTACGGTGGGCCAATGCGTGTCTAAAGTGTGGGTTTTCTGATCACGACAAAGGAGACCCCACATGGACTTGCAACTCAAAGATAAAACCGCACTCGTGACCGGTGCCAGCGTGGGCATTGGCCGTGGCATTGCCAAGGCGCTGGCCGCTGAAGGCGTGCGGGTCGCCGTATCGGCCCGCCGCGTGGACAAACTCAAAGAGTTGTCCGACGAGATCGTGGCCGCAGGCGGGCTCGAGCCCGTCATCATTGAGTCTGACCTGTATGCCGAAGACGCCGCCGCCAAGTTGTCGCAAGCGGCTGTGGCTGGTTTGGGGCATGTGGACATTTTGGTCAACAACGCCGGTGGCTCGCGCAGCTTCAAAGACCTGCATGTCAGCGAAGAAGCCTGGCAAGAAGCCATCACGCTGAATTTTCATCGCCCACGCCAAGTGGCCGATGCACTGATCGACCAAATGATTGCGCGCAAGTGGGGTCGCATCATCAACATCACCGGCAAGAGCGAGCCCGAGCACACCAATGGTGCTTTTTGCGCCAAGGCCGGCATTCACAGCTGGGCCAAAGGCTTGTCGCGCATGGTGGGCAAGCATGGCGTGACGGTGAATTGCGTGCCACCTGGCCGCATTCACTCTGAGCAAATTTTCCGCAACTACACCCCTGAATACCGTCAGTGGCAATGCGAAAACGAAATCCCAATGGGCCGCTATGGTGAGCCCGAAGACATGGCCAACTTGGTCACCTTCTTGGCATCGCCTTTGGCCAGCTACATCACCGGCGCGGTGATCCCGGTGGATGGTGGCCTGCGTAAGTACCAATTCTGATTTGGTGTGCCTTCTGGCATATTGAAACTTTCAAAACCAAAGGAGACATCGATGAAAAACAACGCACGTCGCTGGATGCTGGGCACCTGCCTGACCTTGGCTGCATCCGCCCTTTTGCCCGCGGTTGCACAAGCCCAGTCGGCGCCATGGCCCAGCAAAGCCATTCGTTTTGTGGTGCCGTTTGCACCCGGGGGTACCAGTGAAATTGTGGCTCGCTCGGTGGCCGCTGAGTTGACCAAACAACTGGGCCAAAGTGTGTATGTGGAGAACAAACCCGGTGGCGCTGGCGTGACGGCCATGCAAGATGTGGCCAAGGCTGCGCCCGATGGCCACACGCTCATCCTCACGCACGTGGGCACCATGGCGGTGAACCCCTACATGCTGAAAAACCAGCCGTACGACGTGAACAAAGACTTTGTGCCCGTCACGCTGTTGGCCAAAGTGCCCAACGTGTTCGTGATTCACCCCGATGTCCCCGCTAAAAACTTCAAAGAGTTTGTGGAATACGCCAAAGCCAATCCTGGCAAGCTGAACTATGGCTCTGCGGGCAACGCCAGTGCAGGCCACCTCGCCATGGAGTACCTCAAGCTGGT
>JBEGTA010000039.1:0-4408 GCA_041179665.1 Pseudomonadota bacterium | reverse complement strand
AAGGCGTGGCGGGGTGGCAATTCAAGCCACACCCGCAACTTGCGCTGCATGCACGATGCGCCGCAAGATGTGTTGGTGGACGCCTATCCCGAAGAAGAGTTTTGGCAAGACTTGCTCAAGGTGACCGGTGGTTTGACCGACGAGCATTTGGCGCGCTTGGTGATTCGGCACTCGGCCACTTGCCGGCCTTGGATGGTCAAGCATGGGGTGCGTTTTCAGCCCTCGTTGTCAGGGGCTTTGCACACGGCGCGCACCAATGCTTTTTTTATGGGGGGTGGCAAAGCCCTCATGAATGCCTACTACCGCAGTGCTCAAAATTTGGGCGTTCAGATCGACTACAACGCCGAGGTCGATCAAGTTGAGTTGGACCAAGGCCAGTTTGTTGCTGCGTGGGTGAACCACAAGCTGCCCGATGGGTCTGTGCGCCGCGAGCGCGTAGCGGCCAAGGCCTGTGTTTTGGCGGCCGGTGGGTTTGAGTCCAACCGGGAGTGGTTGCGCGAGGCTTGGGGGCAAAACGAGCGGGGTGAATACCCGGCTGACCAATTCTTGATCAGGGGCACGCGCTACAACCAAGGGGTGCTGCTCAAGCACCTGTTGGCCCAGGGTGCAGACCGCATTGGCGACCCGACACAGGCGCACATGGTGGCCATTGATGCGCGTGCGCCGTTGTACGACGGTGGCATTTGCACGCGCATTGACTGCGTTTCTTTGGGTGTGGTGGTGAACCGCGAAGCCCGTCGCTTTTATGACGAGGGCGAAGATTTTTGGCCCAAACGCTACGCCATCTGGGGCCGCTTGGTGGCCCAGCAACCGGGGCAGGTGGCTTATTCCATCATCGATGCGAAGGCCATTGGCCGGTTCATGCCCCCCGTTTTTGAAGGCACGCGCGCCAACAGCCTGCCCGAATTGGCCCGCAAATTGGGGCTGGACGAGACCGTCTTCATGCAAACCCTGAACGATTACAACCAAGCATGCCGAATGGGCACGTTTGATCACACTGCGCTGGACGATTGCCACACCGAAGGCGTGACCCCGGCCAAAACCCATTGGGCAAGGCCGATTGATACCGGCCCGTTTTATGCCTATGCGGTGCGTCCCGGCGTGACCTTCACCTATTTGGGACTGAAAACCGATGAGACCGCAGCCGTGCACTTCAACCAGGTGCCCAGCCCCAACTTGTTTGTGGCGGGCGAAATGATGGCCGGCAACGTGCTGGGCAAGGGCTACACCGCGGGCGTGGGCATGACCATTGGCACCGCCTTTGGCCGCATTGCGGGCACACAGGCAGCGCATGCCGCATTGAAGCAAGGACTTGGCCATGCAATCGCTTGATTCACTGACGCAACAAGCGAGAGCGTTGGCCCAAGGCGAGCTGACCGCGCCCGAGGCCGAAGTGTCTCGCCAGATGCACATTTGCAATGGCTGCCGTTATTGCGAAGGCTTTTGCGCGGTTTTTCCGGCGATGACCCGCCGCCTTGAATTTGGCAAGGCCGACATCCACTACATGGCCAACTTGTGCCACAACTGCGGGGCGTGCTTGCACGCGTGCCAGTACGCGCCGCCGCACGAATTCGCCATCAATGTGCCGCAAGCCATGGCACAAGTGCGCGGCCAAACCTATGCCGACTACGCCTGGCCGCCCGCATGGGGCCGCCTTTATCAGCGCAACGGTTTGACCGTGTCGCTGGCGCTGGCGCTGGGCTTGGGCTGGTTTTTGGCTTTGGCCATGTTGAAGCAAGGCACGCTCTGGGGCGCACCTGTTGCGGGTGGTTTTTATGCGGTGTTTCCGCACAACCTGATGGTCAGTTTGTTTGCGCCGATTTTTCTTTTTGCCGTGTTGTCGTTGGGCTTGGGCGTGCAACGCTTTTGGCGCGAAATCACACCTGCCACCAGTGGCGCAGCTTTGAGCACGCCTGCCGCCGTTGAAGCCACCGATGCGGCTTTGCGCCTGAAGTATCTGGACGGTGGACATGGTGAAGGCTGCCACAACGAAGACGATGCCTGGACGCATGCGCGCAGGCGTTTTCACCACCTGACTTTTTACGGATTTATGTTGTGTTTTGCGGCCACCAGTGTGGCCACGCTCTACCACTACCTGCTGGGATGGCCTGCACCCTACGCGTTGCCCAGTTTGCCCAAATTGTTGGGCGTGGTGGGGGGCGTCAGTTTGCTGGTGGGGGCCTGCGGTTTGGCTTGGCTGAATTTGCGGCGGCATCCAGAGCATGGTGACAGCGCACAAAAACCGATGGATTTGGGCTTTATTGCGCTGTTGGCGCTGATCAGTGCCAGTGGTTTGTTGCTCTGGTTGTTGGGCAGTACAGCGGCTATGCCCTTGATGCTGGCGATTCACTTGGGCGCGGTGATGGCCCTGTTTTTGACCTTGCCCTATGGCAAGTTTGCACACGGTATTTTTCGCACGGCAGCGTTGTTGCGTTTTGCGGTCGAAAAGCGCGAGCCCAACCGCTTGGGCCTCGGCGGCGAGTAAGCCCGGGCGGCGAGTGTTTGCGCCTAGGCTTGGGCCAGCGTGGGCGCCGAGTGGATCACGCCGCCACCCAAACACACCTCACCGTCATACAGCACCGCGCTCTGCCCGGGCGTGACGGCCCACTGGTGCTCGCTAAAGCAGAGCTCAAAACCTGCTTGCCCTTCAGGCATTTGAAGGTTTTGCAATGTGCACGGCGCATCGGCTTGGCGATAGCGTGTTTTGGCCGCATAGCGACCGGCCTCGGGCGCAACGCCTGCGCACCAACTCACGTCGGTGGCTTGCAGGGTGGGCGATTGCAACCACGGGTGATCGTGGCCTTGCACCACCCACAAGGTGTTGTGCGCGATGTCTTTTCGGGCCACAAACCAAGGGGTGTGTTCGCCGCCGCCCCGTTGTGCCCCTTTGGCTTTGATGCCGCCAATGCCCAAGCCTTGACGTTGGCCCAAGGTGTAAAAGCTCAGGCCCACATGTTGCCCAATGGTGCGGCCGCTGGGGTCTTTGATGGGGCCGGGCTCTTTGGAGATGTAACGGTTCAAGAACTCCCGGAAGGGGCGCTCGCCGATAAAGCAAATGCCGGTGGAGTCTTTCTTTTTGGCGTTGGGCAGTCCAATCTCTTCGGCAATGCGGCGCACTTCGGTTTTGTGCAACTCGCCGACGGGGAACAAGGTTTTTGACAACTGAGCTTGGTTCAAGCGGTGTAGAAAATAACTTTGGTCTTTGGTGGTATCGAGCCCTTTCAGCAACTCGTGCCGACCGGTCTGGGCATTGAGCCGCACACGGGCGTAATGGCCTGTGGCAATTTTTTCGGCCCCCAATCGCATGGCATGGTCAAGGAAAGACTTGAACTTGATCTCAGCGTTGCAGAGGATGTCGGGGTTCGGTGTGCGGCCCGCTTCGTATTCGCGCAAAAATTCAGAAAAAACGCGGTCTTTGTAGTCGGCCGCAAAATTGACGTGCTCGATTTCAATGCCGATCACATCGGCCACGGCCGCTGCATCGACAAAGTCAATATTCGAGGAGCAATAGTCGCTGTCGTCATCGTCTTCCCAGTTTTTCATGAAGATGCCGATGACGTCATAGCCTTGTTGCTTGAGCAAATAGGCGGTAACAGCAGAGTCAACGCCGCCGGACAAACCGACGACTACGCGAGGAAGTAAAGACATAGGGCGATTATCCTGTGACTGTTGGCGCGGTGTGTTTTGCGTCAAAATTGCCGATCTCCAATGGGCCTCACTTCATGAAATTGGCGTGCACTTGGTGCACCACCCTCCGAACACTGCTGCGCGATGTGGCGCGTGGTTTGTTCATCATCACCCACAGTGGTTTGGCCATGGTGGGCTTGGGTGCGACCACTTTGCTGCTGGCTTTTTGGCTCAATCCGCAAGGCATGCACACCGCCGAGACCGCAACTCTGAATTGGTTGCGTGAGCGGCAAGTGCTTTTTTCATGGTTGCCTGAGAACACAGCCGAGCGGGCCACCGCCATGAGTTTGCAAGATTTGCCGCCCTCGCAAGCGGCAGTGGCAGAGTGGTTGGGGCGCAAATACAAAGTGGCGCCCGAGCCCTTGGCGGCCTTGGTGGCCGAGGCGCACCTCTTGGCCAAAAAATACAAGATGTCGCCCTATCTCATTTTGTCGGTGATGGCGGTGGAGTCGGGCTTTAACCCTTTTGCCCAAAGCTCGGCAGGCGCGCAAGGGCTGATGCAAGTGATGACCGACATTCACCAACAGCGCTATGCCTTGCACGGGGGGACCATGGCGGCGTTTGACCCGATTGCCAACCTGCGCGTGGGGGCCGATGTGCTGGCTTATTGCATCAAGACCAAGGGCGGTGTGATGGAAGACGGCCTGCGCTATTACTTGGGCGCTTCAGAGACCACCGATGACGGGGGTTATGTGGCGAAGGTTTTGCTCGAGCAAGAACG
>JBEGTA010000038.1:0-3243 GCA_041179665.1 Pseudomonadota bacterium | reverse complement strand
CCAACATCTTTGACAGCTACGAGCCGCACAAAGGCGAGATCGGTGGCCGCAAAAACGGTGTGCTGATTTCGATGGACGACGGTGAAATTTTCACCTACGCCTTGGGCAAGCTGGATGACCGTGGTCGCATGTTTGTCAAGGCCAACGACCCGGTGTACGAAGGCATGATTGTGGGAATCCACAGCCGTGACAACGACTTGGTGGTGAACGCCACTCGCACCAAGCAGTTGACCAACTTCCGTGTGTCGGGCAAAGAAGACGCTATCAAGATCACGCCGCCCATCGACTTGACCCTCGAGTACGGTGTGGAATTCATTGAAGACGACGAATTGGTGGAAATCACCCCCAAGAGCGTTCGTCTGCGCAAGCGCTTCCTGAAAGAAAGCGAACGCAAGCGCAACAAGTGATCGGATAACGATCATGCGTCTGTCGCACGGAGTGGCCGTTTGGACCATGGTGGGTGTTGCAGCCCTTTGGTCCATTGCGGGTGTGGTGACACGGCACCTTGAAGAAGCGCGCAGCTTTGAAATCACTTTCTGGCGCAGCCTGTTCACGGTCATTTCGTTGCTGGTGATCTTGCCCTTGTGGCAAGGTCGCGGATTTTGGTCACGGCTGCCTTGGCGCAGCCGTTACTTTTGGTATTCCGGCTTGTGTTGGTGCGTCATGTTCACCGCCTTCATGGTGGCGCTCACGCTGACTGCCGTCGCCAATGTTTTGATCACCATGGCGGTGGGGCCGTTGCTCACCGCCTTGATCTCGCGCGTGTTTTTGGGTTACCGGTTGCCCAACCGCACATGGCTGGCCATTGTGTTGGCCGGCATCGGCATCGCTTGGATGTATGGCTCGCAACTCAGTTTGGGCGATCCCAATTTCTTGCTTGGCTCGATGGTGGCTTTGTGCGTGCCCATCGCGGCTTCTGTGCAATGGACTTTGGTGCAAAAAAGCCAAAGCGAAGGACTCAACCTCGACTTGGTGCCTTCCGTGCTGCTGGGAGCCATTTTTTCGACGGTGTTGACTTTTCCGTTGGCCTTGCCTTTGCAGGCATCGGCGCATGATGTGGGCTTGTTGGCCATTTTGGGTTTGTTTCAGTTGGCCATTCCCTGCGTGGTGTCGGTGGTCTGTGCGCGTGTGCTCAAGGCGCCAGAAGTGTCGCTGTTGGCCTTGCTAGAAATTGTTTTTGGCATTGCACTCGCCTGGTTGGGCGCCAACGAGGCACCTCAGCTGAGCGTTCTGTTCGGCGGCGCCTTGGTGTTGGGGGCGTTGATCCTCAATGAGTGGTTAGGTTGGAGGAAAAACAATGTCTGATGTCATCGCGCAAATTCAAGGTCGCATCGGCTGTTTGACCCTGAACCGACCCAAAGCACTGAACGCTTTGACCTTGGACATGGTGCGCGCATTGACGCACACCCTGCGCGAATGGCAAGACAACCCGCAAGTTTTGGCTGTGGCGGTGCGCGGCACCGGCAAAGAAGGTCCATTTGGCTCATTTTGCGCGGGCGGCGATATTCGTTTCTTCCACCAAGCAGCGCATGCTGGCGACACCGCATTGGCCGATTTCTTCACCGAAGAGTACCGGCTCAACCACCTGATTCACACCTACAGCAAGCCCTACATTGCCTTCATGGACGGCATTGTCATGGGCGGCGGTATGGGCATTAGCCAAGGCGCCAGTGTGCGCGTGGTGACCGAGCGCACCAAGATGGCCATGCCTGAAACCCACATCGGCTTGTTTCCCGATGTCGGCGGTGGGTTTTTCTTAAGCCGCTGCCCCGGTCGATTGGGTGAATATTTGGCGCTGACGGGTCAACTCTTGAATGGCCCTCAGGCCGTGGCAGCGAAGTTGGCCGACATCGCATTGCCCAGTGGCATGTTGGAGCCGATTTGGCAAACCTTGATCAGCAGCCCCTTTGAAAACGCCGAATCGGTCGAGCGGTGGGTGTTGGCCCAAGCGGGCGCCATGACGCCCGAAAAACTGAAGCCACAGCCCCACATTGACGAGGTGTTCGGTCTCCCCAGTGTCGATTTGATGTTGCATAAACTCGAATCTTCGGACGAAGAGTGGAGCCAAAAAACGGCCGAAGTGTTGCGTCACCGTTCGCCCACCATGCTGAAAGTAGTGTTAGAGCAAATTCGCCGCGCCCGACAAATGAGTTTGGCCGATGACTTGCGCATAGAGCGCGACATGGTGCACCACTGCTTTCATTTGCGCAGCATGGCAGACAGTGAAACGGTGGAAGGCATTCGCGCACTGGCCATCGACAAAGACCACCAACCCAACTGGAAACCTGCTCGCATTGAGGATGTAAACGACGCTGAAGTTGCTCAGTTCTTCGTGAGCCCTTGGCCACCTGAAGAACACCCTCTGCGCGATTTGAGTTAAGCGCGGCGTTCTGTGCACCTTAGGGCAGATCTCAAGCGGGGCATCGCGCTTGATGATTGCGGTGAACAGCAAAAGTAAATAGCAAAAGTTAACAGCAACAGTTAACTGGAGCAGTTAACGGCAGCAAGTAACGAATATCAGGTAATGGATATCAAGTAACGGTTAACGGTCGCGGTGACGGCTCTTCATGGCGCGTTCGACTTCGCGCTTGCCTTCGCGGTCTTTGATGGTGTCGCGCTTGTCGTGCTCGGCTTTGCCTTTGGCCAGCGCAATGTCGCATTTCACCTTGCCCGCTTTCCAGTGCAAATTGATGGGCACCAAGGTGTACCCTTTTTGCTCAATCTTGCCGATCAACCGTTTGATCTCTTCTTTGTTCAGCAGCAATTTGCGGGTGCGGGCTGCTTCGGGGCTGATGTGGGTCGACGCCGTTTTGAGCGGGTTGATCAGGCAGCCGATGATGAACAATTCGCCGTTGCGAATGACCACATAACCGTCGGTCAGTTGCACTTTGCCTTCGCGAATGGCCTTGACCTCCCAGCCTTCCAACACCATGCCGGCCTCGTACCGTTCTTCGAAAAAATAATCGAAGGCCGCCTTTTTGTTTTCGGCGATTTTGGCAAACACGGGGGGAGCAGCAGACTTTTTGGTGGTGGCCATGGTGAGCAGATAGGGACGGCGCGGCCGTTCACAATAGTTTGCAGGGGGAGGCGCTGCAAAACGTCAGGTCGAAAAACTACAATCGGTGCATTGTATGAAGAATATCCACAAGTCCGTTCTGATCTGGTACACCCCAGAGGAAATGTTTCGACTGGTCACCGACGTGGCCCGTTACCCCGAATTTTTGCCTTGGTGTGACCAAGCCC
>JBEGTA010000037.1:0-6439 GCA_041179665.1 Pseudomonadota bacterium | reverse complement strand
GTGACGCAACCGCGCGAACCTTGCGGCAAATTCAATGCGGTGCTGGGCTATGCCCAAGCCGGCAAAGACATGGTGCAAAGTGGCCGATGTGGTTTTTATTTGGCGGTGGACGCGCCAGGCGTCTTGCAAGCGGGGTCGGTATTTGAGGTCATCCCCGGGCCGCGCTCGGTCAGTGTGGCGCAGGCTTTGCAGCACAAGGCGTGGAAGCATTTGCGCTGATTGGGCCGCAAAAAACGGCTTTGATTTGTGCGCAAAAGTCAAAAGCTTCCTCACTTGGCATGTGGATTTCCGCAGTCTGATCCCCTGCATCCGGGGTCTACAATGAAAATGACCCCCAAACCGGTGCTGCAATTCTTCTAAACAGGCCGGTCGCCGAACAGCAGCGGGCCCTGCCCTCATTCCTATAACGGAGCAATAGATGACCAACAAGGTTCAAGCCGAAGTCAAACGCGCACAGTTGCGCAAAGCGGCTTTGGAGTACCACGAGTTCCCCACGCCCGGCAAAGTGGCCATTGCGGCCACCAAGCAGTTGGTCAACCAGCACGATTTGGCTTTGGCCTATTCCCCCGGCGTTGCGGCGCCTTGCGAAGAAATCGTCAAAGACCCTGCCAATGCGTTCAAGTACACCAGCCGCGGCAACTTGGTCGGTGTGGTGACCAATGGCACAGCGGTCTTGGGTTTGGGCGACATTGGGCCATTGGCCAGCAAGCCGGTCATGGAAGGCAAGGGCGTGTTGTTCAAGAAGTTCTCGGGCATCGACGTGTTCGACATCGAGATCAATGAAAAAGACCCCGACAAATTGGTCGAAATCATCGCCTCGTTGGAGCCCACTTTTGGCGGCATCAACCTGGAGGACATCAAAGCGCCCGACTGCTTCTACATTGAGCGCAAATTGCGTGAGCGCATGAAGATTCCGGTCTTCCACGACGACCAGCACGGCACCGCCATTGTGGTGGGTGCCGCCATCTTGAATGGTTTGAAAATCGTCGGCAAAGACCCGAAAAAAATCAAGTTGGTCACTTCCGGTGCGGGCGCAGCAGCGTTGGCTTGCTTGGGTTTGTTGGTCAAGTTGGGCATTCCCCGCGAGAATATTTGGGTCACCGATTTGGCTGGTGTGGTCTACGAAGGCCGCACCGAGTTGATGGACGAAGACAAGATCCAGTTTGTGCAAAAAACCGAGCACCGCACGCTGGCGCAGGTGATTGCCGGGGCCGATGTGTTCTTGGGCTTGTCCGCTGGCGGCGTGCTCAAGCAAGACATGGTCAAGTCGATGGCTGCCAAGCCTTTGATCTTTGCCTTGGCCAACCCGAATCCAGAAATCGATCCTGACGATGTCAAAGCCGTGCGCGATGACGCCATCATGGCCACCGGCCGCACCGATTACCCCAACCAAGTCAACAACGTGTTGTGCTTCCCCTACATCTTCAGGGGTGCTTTGGACTGTGGCGCCACCACCATCACGCTCGAGATGGAAATTGCCGCTGTGCACGCAATTGCCGAGCTGGCACAAGCCGAGCAAAGCGAAGTGGTGGCAGCCGCCTACGCTGGTGAGCCGTTGGCCTTTGGTCCTGAGTACCTCATTCCCAAGCCGTTTGATCCGCGTTTGATGATGAAGATTGCGCCTGCCGTGGCCCAAGCAGCGGCCGACAGCGGCGTGGCACTGCGCCCCATCAAAGACTTAGAGGCGTACCGCGAAAAATTGCAAGGCTTTGTCTACGCTTCGGGCACCATGATGAAGCCGATCTTCACGGCCGCGAAGCGCGCTTTGAAAAAGCGCATCGCCTACAGCGAGGGCGAAGAAGAGCGCGTGTTGCGTGCGGCGCAAATTGTGGTGGACGAGGGCATTGCCCGTCCGACCCTGATTGGACGCCCTTCCGTGATTGCCGAGCGCATCGAGAAATTTGGTCTTCGCCTGAAAGAAGAACTTGACTACGACGTGGTCAATGTGGAGATGGACCACCGTTACCGAGACTTTTGGCAGACCTACCACCGCCTCACTGAACGCAAAGGCGTCACCGAGCAAATTGCTAAGATCGAGATGCGCCGACGCCTGTCCTTGATTGGTGCCATGTTGCTGCACAAGGGCGATGTGGACGGCATGATTTGTGGCACTTGGGGCACCAACCCCATGCACCTGAATTACATCGACCAAGTGGTGGGCAAGCGCAAAGGGGTCAACACCTACGCCTGCATGAACGGCTTGATGCTGCCTGGCCGTCAGGTTTTCATGGTCGACACCCACGTGAACTACGACCCCACCGCGGAGCAATTGGCCGAATTCACCATCATGGCGGCTGAAGAAATCCGTCGCTTCGGCATTCAACCCAAAGCGGCTTTGCTGTCGCACTCGAATTTCGGCTCATCCAACCAACCCAGCGCCGTCAAAATGCGCACGGTGTTGGAGCTCTTGCGTCGAGACGCGCCATGGCTCGAGGTCGATGGCGAAATGCACGGGGATGTGGCGTTGGACACGGCGGCCCGCAAGGCTTTGATGCCCAACAGCACCCTGATCGGCGATGCCAACTTGTTGGTTTTGCCCAATATCGATGCTGCCAACATCGCCTACAACCTGCTCAAGACCGCCGCCGGTGGCAACATCGCCGTGGGCCCGGTCCTGCTGGGCGCCGCCAAGCCGGTACACATCCTCACTTCCAGCACCACCGTGCGCCGGATTGTGAACATGACCGCCTTGACCGTGGCCGACGCCAACGCTGCTCGGTAAGCCTTAAAACGACAGCAAGCACTCACTTGAGTGCTTGTTCCCCGTACTTACTTTGCCTGTTTATTGGGCAATCGCTTGCTTTTTTGCGCCGTTTGCTTCACACTAGCGCCTTCGAGTTTTCGGGTTTACCCGAGGGCTTTTGAAAGGTGTTTTTATGAAGGTGGCGCGAGCATACGCCGTCCCAAACCGCTGGTTTTCGGTGATTTTGGGGCTGGTTTTGACAGTTTGCACTTTTTTGGTGCATTCTCAACCTGCCATCGATGCCCCTGCTTCACCGACTTTGTTGGTGACAGATTTGCCGCGAGAAGGCCAAGAAACTTACCAACTCATCCGCAAGGGTGGTCCTTTTCCCTACGAAAAGGACGGGACGGTTTTTGGCAATCGAGAGCGACTGCTGCCGCGTGAAGCGCGAGGGTTTTACCGTGAATACACCGTCAAAACGCCCGGGTTAAAGCACCGAGGGGCCAGGCGCATCGTTTGTGGTGGCCTTGTTCCGCGGAGCCCACAGACCTGTTACTACACCTCTGACCATTACGCGAGTTTTCGCGTGATCGTAGAAAAGCGTTGATTTTTAGACCTTAGAGAAAGACCACGGAGATGGACACGCCGATTCGTCATGACCAAGAACCGCCCCTGAAGGGCGTGCGGTCGAACATCGTGCAGTCGATTCGCGCCTACCGCGTGAGCGATTTGCAAGAGGCCGCCCAAGGCCTGGGGCACCACTTTTTGTATGCCAATCTTGCTGAAGCCCAGAGCAAGCAAGATGTGCTCGACCTGATTGGTGCGCAATTCACATTGCCTTCGCATTTCGGCAAGAACTTTGATGCCTTGTACGACTGCATGACCGACCCGCTGCACAAGTCTGGCCCACAGCCGGGCTTTATCGTGGTGTTGGAGCAAATTCCTGCACACGTCAAATTTGACAAAGAAGCCCGCGAGCAATTGTTGGACATCTTCCGGGACACGGCAGATTACTGGGGAGACAGGAAGATACCCTTCCGATGCTTCTATTCTTTTCTGTAGCCCGTTCTGCACAAAACAGCCAAGCAGGACGGGCGATTGAGGCAAAAACCGAGGACGCCGAAATGGCCGAATTGGTCGAAGAAGGCGAAAAAATGCCCACCGACAAACTGGTGGACGTGTCGCCTTTGGCGCTGCGCATGAGCAGCCCATTCAATGCGGGGTATTGGCTCGCTGCAGCCTGATCGCCGTTGAGCCGTTGATTCGGTCAGCCGCAAAAAAGCCCGCACACAGCGGGCTTTTTTCATGGGCCGGCGCTTTCCAAGCGTGGCGTTAAACCGATTGCGCCAAGCCTACAAATTCGGCGACCGGTACTTCCTCGGCGCGACGCTGCAGATCAAAGTCACCGGCAAAGTTTTTTTCCTCGAGCCACTTGCCAAGGGTGTTGCGCAAAATTTTTCGGCGTTGACTGAAGGCCACTTGCACCAGTGTTTCCAATGTTTTGACATTCACCTGAGGGGGCTGTGCCCAAGGCCGCATGCGCACCACAGCGCTGTCGACGCGCGGCGGGGGGTCAAAACTTTCGGGCGGAACAAACAACACATTGCTCATGTCGTAACGCCACTGCAGCATGACGGACAAGCGGCTGTAATCCGAGGTCGCAGGCTGCGCCACCATGCGGTCGATCACTTCTTTTTGCAGCATGAAGTGTTGGTCTTCGATCGCATCCACGTGCGCCAGCAAATGAAACAAGATGGGTGTCGAGATGTTGTAGGGCAGGTTACCCACCACGCGAATCTTGCGAGCGCCATGGGTCACGGCCACGGGCACGGCCTCGGCTTGGGGCTGCATTTGTTGCGCCAACAAGCTGAAGTCGACTCTCAAAACATCGGATTCGACGACCGTGAGGTGGGGGTGATCACGCAGGCGGATCGCCAAGTCTCGGTCCAGCTCAATCACCGTGAGGTGGCCCAAGCGCTCGACCAAAGGCTGCGTCAGGGCCGCCAAGCCGGGGCCGATCTCCACCATTGGCTGACCGGCTTCAGGTTGGATCGCATCCACGATGGCATCGATGATGCCGCCGTCGGTTAAAAAGTGTTGACCAAACCGTTTGCGAGCAATGTGCTTCATTGCGGCGGCTCGCGCATCTCAACATAGGCGCGGCTGCGGATGTCTTGCACCCAAGTGGCGTAGCTTTCGTTGATCTTCTTTTCACGCAACACATTGCGTGCCAAGTTGCGCTGCTCTTGGTCTGTCATGGGGGCGTTGCGCCGATCAGTGACCTCGATCAGATGCACGCCAAATCGGGAGACCAAGGGCTCAGCCACTTGGCCGGGGCGCAGGCGGTTCATGACTTCTTCAAATTCAGGCACGAACATGCCAGGGTTGGCCCAACCCAAATCGCCCCCTTGTTGGGCACTGCCGTCTTGTGACATTTGACGCGCCATGACGGCAAAGTCTGCCTTGCCCGACACGATGGCTTGGCGCACTTCGGCCAACTTCGCAACAGCTTGGGTTTGCGACATCTGGGCTGTGGGGCGCAACAAAATATGGCGTGCGCGCGTTTGGGCAACCACCAAGGTGTTGATTTGGCGGCGCTCTAAAACTTTCAACACGTGAAAGCCCGCGGCAGAACGCACGGGTGCGGCAACTTCGCCAGTTTTGAGTCCGCGGGTGGCATCCATGAACAGTTCTGGGTAACGATCGGCAGGACGCAGCCCCATTTCACCACCATTAGCGGCGCGGTCTGCCGCTTGCGAAAAAGCCTTGACCAGCTCGGCAAAGTTTTCACCTGCGCGTGCGCGTTGTGCCAAATTGGCGGCGCGTTCACCCAGGGCCTTGATCTCGTCTTCGGTGCTGTTTTCGGGCACTGCAACCAAGAGCATGCCCAAATTCACCAGCCCTGGTATTTGAGTGGCTTGGGCTTGCAATTGCGTGCGCAAATACTGCTCGATGTCCTGATCACTGACGCGAACTCGGCCTTCCACTTCACGCTCACGCAAACGGGTCAAGGTGATTTGGGTGCGCAGTTGCTCGCGAAACGCGTTCAAGGAAATGCCATCTTGCGCCAGTGCTTTGTGCAACTGTTCGGGCGTCAGTTGGTTGCTGGTGGCGACATTGAGCTCGGCTTGCTCGATGGCCTCAGGTTCAACTTTGATGCCGCCATCGCGGGCTTGTTGCAGCTGCGCTTTTTCGTTGATCAGTTGCTCGAGTGCGATTTGCGTGAGCTCTTGTGCGTCGGGCTGACTGCCGCCACGTGCCACGGCGTCGTTGGCAATCCGCTGGCGCAAGACCTGGACTTCGCGGTTGGTGATTGGCTCTGAATTGACCACCGCCACAATGAAATCGGCCTGACGGATGGGCGCTGTTGCAGCGGCTGGGCGCGCTGCGCTTGGGGCTTGTGCCCAAGCGGCTGAGGCACAGAGGGCACCAATGGCCAAAGCCAACCTTGCTGAACGGGCGGGAAAAAACAGGTTATTCATAGTGCTGGAACCGACTGGGTTGAACCGTGTTGTCACGCAGGTATTGGTAGCGCGGAATATTGTCACTCAGGCTTTTGAGCGGGCTGATGCCTACCCGGGCCAGACCGATGTATTCCAGCTGGAAAAAGATTCGGCTGGCGGCAGTGCCGGTGATGACATTGGAGAAATTGGTTTGTTTTCGCTCGTAGGCCACGCGGCCAATCCAGCAACCTGCATCGTATTCCAATCCCAACAAGGAATCGACCAAGCTGCGCTCTTTCAAACTGTAATTGAG
>JBEGTA010000036.1:0-2945 GCA_041179665.1 Pseudomonadota bacterium | reverse complement strand
TCCAAAATTTCTAAGGCACGCCCTCGAAAGACCGCCAAGGCGCGGTGCGAAGGGACGCACCCAATCGGTTCGTCGTAATCAAAGTAATCACGAAACTTTGAGACATCGACATTGTTTTCGTCTTTGCCATCGGCCAGCTGGCTTCTGAACAACCCTTCTTGCCACAGCCATTCGCGCAACGCCTGCACCAAGGTGGCGTCTTCGGCCCAGCGCTCGCTCAACAAATCGCGCACACCGTCCAACACGGCCAAAGTGCTGCTGAAGTCGGCCCCCTCAATGGCACCAGCGGCCAACACGAAGGCCGCGGCCTCGGCATGCGGGTCGAGTGAAGGGTCTGCAAACAACCGGTCGGCCAAGGGTTCCAGCCCAGCTTCACGCGCGATCATGCCTTTGGTGCGTCGCTTGGGTTTGAAAGGCAAATACAGGTCTTCCAGCTCTTGCTTGGTTGGCGCCGCCTCGATGGCGGCCTGCAAATCGGGCGTTAACTTGCCCTGCTCTTGAATGCTTTTCAGCACCGCGGCACGGCGGTCTTCCAATTCACGCAAATAGCCCAACCGAGACTCGAGTTCACGCAATTGAATGTCGTCCAGACCATCGGTCACTTCTTTGCGGTAGCGCGCAATGAACGGCACGGTGGCACCGCCATCGAGCAACTCCACGGCGGACTTCACTTGGTCGAGGCGAATCTTGATTTCGTTGGCCAACTGGGCCAGGATTTTCTGCATGTCTCAGGGATCTGTGGAGAGGGAAAGCGAACGAGTTTGCCACAAGCCAAGTGCCCTCTTCGAAGGGTTCATGTCGAATCAACATTCTCAAAATTAATTTACAAATTCACGATAAAGCAACAGTAAACCGTTAAATTTGAATTTCAATCGACTTCAATCGTACAAAACCCTAAACTCAGGACAAATTGATAATTAAATTGTCAAAGGGTGGAAAAAATGAATTCGTCACATTCGGATGGCGTACGCAGCTCGGCGCAACAGTTCCGCCTGTTGTGCACCGTTTGTGGCTGGATCGTTTTGTCTGGGTGTCAAACCTTGCCCACGGGCGAACTGGCCGCGATTGAGTTCAAAGAATTCATCCCGAAATCGGCTTCCAACCGCATCATGAACGAGGTCAAAATGCGCTGGGAAGTGCGTGAAGATGTCGGTCAATACTGTGCCAAAACCATCGGCATGAGCTATCTGCAAGCCAAAACCACGCCCCCTGTGGCCTGTGCCGTTTGGCATGTGGAGTCGAAGCAATGCACGATTTTTACCGGCCCCACCACTTCGCATGTGGTCATCGGCCACGAAATGCGCCACTGTTTTGAGGGCGTATTCCCGCACTGAGTCGGAACCATCGGCCAGCCTGAAGAAAGATCCTGCGCCCCTGCGAGATGGATGCGGATCGCCCTTCGCGGCCGCCCGGCAGCGGGCGGCGGCCTTTAGAGGCTTCTCAATGCTTGGCGCAAGGCCTCACCCAACTCGGGTTTGGCCGCAAAAGGATCGGGTGGGTTGATGCCCTGAACAATCGCTTCCATGCGGCTTTGCACATTGCCCAAAGCTTGTGGGTGGCTGTAAATATAAAACTGGTCTGCTGCCACTGCTTCGAACACACGCAGTGCCACATCGGCCGCCGAAATTTTGCCGCTGCCCACGGCTTTGTCGCTTTGCGCCTGGCCAATCAATTGGCTGGCCGTAGGTTTGTCTGCCGCCAATTCGGCAGGCCGGTTGCGGTGGCTTTGGCTGATGCCTGTGGGCACAAAATACGGGCACAAGACACTCGCGCCGACTTGGTCGGTGACCAACTGAAGGTCTTGGTACAGGGTTTCGGTGAGGGCCACCACAGCGTGTTTGCTCACGTTGTAAATGCCCATGTTGGGAGGGGTGAGCAAGCCGGCCATGCTGGCGGTGTTGACGATGTGCCCCCGGTAAGACGGATCGGCTTTGGCCGCGGCCAACATCATGGGCGTGAACAAGCGGACCCCGTGCACCACACCCCAGAGGTTGACGCCCATCACCCATTCCCAGTCTGCGACCGAGTTTTCCCAAATCAGCCCCCCTGCGCCTACCCCGGCGTTGTTGAAGACGAAATGGGGAGCACCAAACCGAGCTTGAACCTCGGCAGCCAGTTGCGTCATGGCCTCGGCGTTGGCGACATCGAGGCGGCGCGCCATCACCTGAACGCCTGTGGCCAGCATCTCGGCTTCGGCTTTGTCCAAGGCGTCTTGCTGCACATCGAGCAGCACCAGGTTCATGCCGCGTTGGGCGCCAATGCGGGCGCACTCCAAACCAAAGCCGGAGCCGGCACCGGTCAAAACCGCTGTCTTGCCCTGAAAATTTTGAATCATGTGGTCGCTTTCTTGAGCGTGAAGCCCATGCGTGGGAAATGCACGTGCACGGTGCCGGTGCGGGCATCGCTGCGCCGCAGGGTGTAACGGGTGCGGGTGGCCGCAATCAGCTCGCCCTCGGTGGGCTCCAGCCCAAAGTTGTCCGCCGCAATGTGCACCTGGCTGCCCAACGGAATGCCGTGTTCGTCTTGAAACACATCGCCTTCCAAAACCAAAGGCGTTGCTGCGTTGGCCACCTGCAAAGCTTCTGCCGCACTGCAAGGCATGCTCTGCGCGTGACCGATGGCTTTCATGCGCGCCATCCAACCTTTGACTTCGGGTGTGGCATCAAAAATGCCGGCCAGCGCTGGCGTGCGCTCTTGTGTGAACCACAAGGGGTGGTAGCAAGCAAAGTCGGCCAAGCAAGGGCGATTGCCCAACAAGAAGTCTTGTCCGTGCAACATGCTGGCCAGCCGGCGCAAATGGCTCTTGTAGGTTGCGGCGGCATCGGTCGCCGACATGCGGGCTGCGCCACCGCGCATGGCGGTGCGGTCGGCCACAAAGGCTTGCACTTGCTCGGCCGATGCGCCGGCAAACACTTGCGCCACGCCCATCGGCTGAAAGTTGTAGG
>JBEGTA010000035.1:0-6094 GCA_041179665.1 Pseudomonadota bacterium | reverse complement strand
CTGTTGGTGGCCGAGCGGCAAACCGCTGGCCGGGGCCGCATGGGCCGGGTTTGGCAAAGCCATTGCGGCGACTCCTTGACCTTTTCTCTCAGTCTGCCCCTCTCGCCCCGCGACTGGTCTGGCCTGTCACTGGCTGTGGGTCTGAGTCTGGCCGAGAGCCTGCACCCCGAAATAGGCCTGAAGTGGCCCAACGACTTGTGGTGGCAAGACCGCAAACTGGGCGGCATTTTGGTCGAGGCCGCCAGCATGGGTGAGCACAGCCAAGTGGTCGTGGGGGTGGGCCTGAACATTCGGCCACGCTTGGCTGAGGGCCTCAACACCCCCCCTGCAGCCCTCACCGAATTGCGGCCTGAACTGACTGCGGCCCGCTGTTTGGCTGAAGTGGCCCTGCCCTTGGTGCAGATGCTGAAGGCGTTTGAGCGCGAAGGCTTTGCCCCGTTGCAAACGCGATTTGCAGCGCGCGATGTGCTCAAGGGTCGCCGCGTGCACACCAGCGATGGCATGGTGGGCTCGGCCGCAGGGGTGAGCGCCGTTGGCGCTTTTCAACTGCAAACCGAGGCCGGTCTGCAACACATTCACAGCGCCGAAGTCAGCGTGCGGCCTTTTCCCTTTGAGGACAATTCCCGATGATGCGATGGATTTTGGCTCTTTTGTTGTTGCTCAATGCGCTCACGCTGGCCTGGCAATGGGACGCTTTTGCCACTTGGGGTATTGGCCCCAACACCGCCCGAGAGCCGGAACGCATGCAGCAACAAGTTCGCCCGGATGGCCTGAAGATTGAAACCCCGGCAACCGCTGAAAAACGCATGGCCGCGGAGAGGGCCGCAGCCGCACAAACAGCGGCGTCTGAAGCAGCTGTAGACCCTGCCCCCACCAAACCCTAAACCCCGAACCCCGAACCCCGAACCCCGAACTTTCAAACCATTGGAGTTTTGCTCATGAGCCTGAAGCTTTATTTCGCCCCTGGCGCTTGTTCTTTTGTGCCCCATGTGCTGCTGGAAATGAGCGGCGCTGCGTTTGAGCCCAGCATGGTCAAACTGCACAAGGGAGAACAAAACAGCGACGACTACAAAGCCATCAACCCACGCGGCCAAGTGCCCGTGCTGGTGAACAATGGCCAAGCGGTGACACAAATTGTGGCCATCGTTTTGCATCTGGACCAGTTGTTTCCAGAAGCGGGCTTTCTGCCCACCGAGGCCATGGCCCGCGCGCAAGCACTCTCCACATTGGCCTGGATGAACAACACCGTGCACCCGACCTTCACGCACATCTTCATGCCGCAAAAGTTTTCGGACCAGCCCGAAGTGCAAGCGGCACTCAAGCCCTACAACGTTCAACTCTTCCGCGGCATGTTGGGGGAACTGCAGGCGCTGGTGCAAGCTGCGGCGGCCAAAGGCCAAGCTTGGTTGAGTGGCGCGCATTTTGGTCCGCTGGATGCCTACGCCCTGACCCTCACGCGCTGGGGCACCATCGCCGGCATCAAACCTGAAGAACACCCAGACTTGTGGGCCTTTGTGCAAAAATTGGCCGCAGAACCAGCGGTAGCGCGCGTGATCGAGCGCGAGCGCTTGCAGCTCAACCTGGCGGCTTGAAGCGCAGCGTGAAGCAGGTGCCCGGTGGCGTTTGGCCTGGGAAGGCGGCGTCCACCGTGACCGTGGCGCCATGCTGCTGCGCAATTTCTTTGACGATGGGCAGGCCCAAACCCGAGCCATCAACGTTGGTGCCCAAGGCGCGGTAAAACGGCTGAAACACCAGTTCGTGTTCCGCCACCGGAATGCCCGGACCGTTGTCCTCGACCTGCATCACCAAGGCTTTGCTGTAAGGATCGACCAGCACCCGCACAGTCACCACGCCTTGGCTTTCGATGGTGCTGGGCGTGTAGTGAATGGCGTTTTCAACCAAGTTGCGCAGCATTTCTTTCAACAGCGTGACATTGCCTTCCACCTGGGCGCCGGGCGTGCCCACGTCGACACCCTCGTAGCCCAGATCCAAGCCTTTTTCCATCGCCCGTGGCAAGCCATCTTGCAGCACTTCACTGGCCAAACGCACCATGTCACAGCGCTGCTGCGGCAAGTGCGCGCCACCGCCCTCGGCGCGTGCCAACGACAGCAGTTGGTTGACGGTGTGCGTGGCCTGCACGCTGGCACGGCCAATTTGCTTGAGCGATTTTTTCAGATCGTCTTCGCTCGAGCCATAACGCTGCGCCAAATCGGCCTGCATGCGCAAGCCCGCCAATGGGGTCTTGAGTTGGTGCGCCGCATCCGCCAAAAAACGCTTTTGCGTCACGATGGAGTCTTTCAGCCGCTCCAGCAATTCGTTCACCGACACCACCAAGGGCGCCACCTCCATCGGCACCGCCTTGTCGTCGAGCGGGCTCAAGTCATCGGGCTTGCGCGCACGAATGCGCTCTTCCAGTTCAGACAACGGTTTGATGCCCCGCACCAAAGCCAGCCACACCAGCAACACCGCCAACGGCAACAAGGCGAACTGCGGCAGCATCACGCCCTTGATGATCTCTGCGGCCAACACCGAGCGTTTTTCTCGGGTCTCGGCCACTTGCACCAACGCCGGCGTTTTGCCCTCGGCATCTAAGCGAATCCAGGTGTAAGCCACGCGGACTTCAAATCCGCGCATTTCATCGTCGCGAATGTGGACCACATAGCTGCTGTCTTTTTCTTGGTCTTTGGGGGGCAGTGGCAAGTCACGCTCGCCACTCAAGTGCTCTCCAGCGCCGCCACGCACTTGGTAGTACACCAAGTCGGTTTCGTCGGCGCGCAACAATTCACTGGCGGGTTGCGGCAGGCTGAACTGAATGCGCTTATCGGGCCCGAGCGTGACCTGCTGGGCCAGCGCTTGCACGTTGTACACCAGCGCGCGGTCAAACGGCTTGTTGGCCAGCCCCTGCGCCACCAGCCAAGTGAGCGCCAAACTGATGGGCCAGAGCAACAGCAAAGGGGTGAGCATCCAGTCCAGGATTTCCCCGAACAGAGAGCGTTGCTCCCGCTTGAAAATGCGCACACTCCAACCGCTGGACTTCATGGCAGTGGCCTTCGGTTGGGCGGCGCGAGGGGCTTCACATCACCGGCGATTTAGCCGGGAATTTTTTCAAGACAGTAACCCAAGCCGCGCACAGTGGCGATGCGAATCGGGCCTTTTTCGATTTTTTTGCGCAAGCGGTGGATGTACACCTCAATCGCGTTGTTGCTGACTTCTTCGCCCCACTCACACAACCGCTCGACCAACTGGTCTTTGCTGACGAGCCGGCCGGCGCGCTGCAACAACACCTCCAGCAAGCCAAGCTCGCGCGCCGACAACTCGACCATCTTGCCGTCGATGGTGGCCACTCGACCCGACTGGTCATAAATCAATGGGCCATGTTTGATTTGTGATGTGGCCCCGCCCATGCCTCGGCGCGTCAGGGCGCGCACACGCGCTTCGAGTTCTTGCAAGCTGAAGGGCTTGGCCATGTAGTCGTCTGCGCCGTAGTCCAACCCCTTCACACGTTCTTCCACGCTGTCAGCCGCTGTCAAGATCAGCACCGGCAAAGTGGAGCCACGGGCACGCAAGCGTTTCAGCACTTCAAGACCATGCATTTTGGGCAAGCCCAAATCCAGGATCAACAAATCAAATTCATTGTTCGTCATCAAGGCCGCATCGGCCTCGCTGCCGCTCGCCACATGGTCGACCGCCGCGCCCGCACTGCGCAAGGTTCGCAACAAGCCATCGGCTAGCACCTGATCGTCTTCGGCTATCAGAATTCGCATGTCTGTCTCCTGTTGTTGTGCGGGCGGCTCGTCGGTTGTGACCGGGCTACGGTTGATTTTAGTGTCAGCCTCACGGTTTTCTGAGACCGGGCGCCGCGAGTTTTTTTGCCAACTGGTGCGTGTCTGCCAGACCCGATGCGGCGCGGCCTGCTACTTCAATGCGCGTAGGCCTCCAGGCCCAACGCCACCACGGTGGCCACATCTTTGCCAACGGCGGCGCGAAACTCGGCCTCGGCTTGGGCCACCGCGTCTTTGAAGGCCTGCAACCAAGCCAAGCCGACGGGTGTGAAGACCACTCGACGGGCCCGCGCGTCCAAGGGGTCAGGCTCGCGCTGCACCAGTCCCCACGCTGTGCACTGGTCCACCAAGTCCCCCATGGCTTGCTTGCTCATGCCGGCGGCGCGGGCCAGATCGGTCAAGCGCGAGCCTTGCAAGGCCAAGTGGCGCGTGATGTGCACATGCGCTGCGCTGATCTGGTCACGCGAGGCCAAGTTGGCCAAGGCCAAGGGCACGCCCTCGTTGCCCGCCATCAAGAACAGCACACGCTCGTCAAAGCGGCGCATGGCATGGCCCAGCAGGCGGCCCAAGTGGGTTTGGCGCCAACGGTCGTCGGCCCAGTTGGGCATTTGGGGCGCATCGGGCGCTTCGGCCACGTCGGGCTTAACTTTGTCGGTTTTTTCGGTGAGTGCAGGCATGGTTTAATGATAAGGCAAACTGACTAATAATTCTATTTACAGATTTATACAGCTCATTTACAGTACTGTTCACACATCCAGTAAACAGCACATTTTTGCTGACCCAGATGTTCCAACCTATTGATATTCAAGGAGATTCTCATGAGCGACGACAACAGCGAAAAGTCCAAAGCCCTGCAAGCTGCCCTGGCCCAAATCGAGAAACAGTTCGGCAAAGGCACCATCATGCGTTTGGGTGAGGGCGAAGTCATCGCCGACATCCAGGTCGTCTCCACCGGCTCTTTGGGCTTGGACATCGCCTTAGGCGTGGGCGGCTTGCCGCGTGGCCGTGTGATCGAAATCTACGGCCCTGAGTCGTCCGGCAAAACCACCCTGACCCTGCAGGTCATCTCTGAAATGCAACGCTTGGGCGGCACCTGCGCCTTTGTCGATGCCGAGCACGCCTTGGATGTGCAATACGCCCAAAACTTGGGTGTCAACTTGCAAGAACTGCTGGTCAGCCAGCCTGATACCGGCGAACAAGCCCTTGAAATCGTTGACAGCTTGGTGCGCTCAGGCGCGGTGGATCTGGTCGTCATCGACTCGGTGGCCGCACTGACCCCCAAGGCCGAAATCGAAGGCGACATGGGCGACAGCCTGCCCGGCCTGCAAGCCCGCTTGATGAGCCAAGCCTTGCGCAAGCTGACCGCCACCATCAAGAAGACCAACTGCACGGTCATCTTCATCAACCAAATTCGCATGAAAATTGGCGTGATGTTTGGCAGCCCCGAAACCACCACCGGTGGCAACGCGCTCAAGTTTTATGCCTCGGTCCGTTTGGACATCCGACGCACCGGCACCATCAAAAAAGGCGACGATGCCATCGGCAACGAGACCAAGGTCAAAGTGGTCAAAAACAAAGTCGCGCCGCCCTTCAAGACCGCCGAGTTCGACATTTTGTTCGGCGAGGGCATCAGCCGCGAAGGCGAAGTGATCGACATGGGCGTGACCGCCAAGATCGTCGACAAGTCGGGTGCTTGGTACGCCTACCAAGGCGAAAAAATCGGCCAAGGCCGCGACAACGCCCGTGAGTTTTTGCGTGAAAACCCGGCACTGGCGCGCGAAATCGAAAACAAGGTGCGCGAGTCTCTGGGCATTCGCTTGCTGGAATCGGCGATTGCCGAAGTCAAGGCCGACTGAGCTTCTGACGCCCCGCATGAACAAACCCGGCTTTCAACCCTCGCTCAAGGGGCGCGCTCTGCGCCTTTTGAGCCAGCGTGAACACTCGCGCACTGAGCTCGAACGCAAACTGGCACAGCACGAAGAAGTGGCCGGCGAGTTGGCCAAAGCCCTGGACGAGTTGCAAGCGCGTGACTTCATCAACGATGCACGGGCCGTGGAGTCGGTGGTGCATCGACGGGCCAACAAGTTAGGCACGGCACGGGTCAAGCAAGAACTGGCGGCCAAAGGCTTGTCGGGTGAGACCGTGGCGGCGGCCTTAGAGGACTTGCGCGAAACCGAGCTGAGCCGAGCACGCGAAGTTTGGCGGAAAAAATTTGACCAGCCGGCCACTGATGCCCAGGAACGGGCCAAACAAGTGCGCTTTTTGATGACCCGCGGCTTCAATGCCGAGGTGGTTCGCAAAATTGTGCAGGG
>JBEGTA010000034.1:0-2857 GCA_041179665.1 Pseudomonadota bacterium | reverse complement strand
ATCAGGCAGGTGTAAAGCCCAGTGACGAGGGGCATGCCCGCCAAACCCGCATAGGCCACGGCTTGCGGAATCATGACCAGCGCCACCGTGAGACCGGCCAGCGCTTCGTTGCGGGCCAGGGTGACGCTCAGGCGGGGCCATTGGCGAAAGGTCAAAAATCGTTGCATATCAGCCATGCCTGATCTTAGCCGCCATTGGTCCGTTGAATGTTCCTCAATGGCCCCTCGATGTTTTTTCGATGGCTCCTCAATGACGCCCTTCTGTGCAGCCGTCGTGTGACCGACAATGGCCTGAATGCAAGCCCAACGCCTCAAGCCCGCACCCTTGCCCGCACCCATCCCCTCAACCATACCCGCACCGATCCCTTTGGTTATGCCACGGCAATTTGCTGTCAGCGTGCAGGCCATGTTGTGGTGGCGACCCAGGCACTTTATGGGGCAGGTGAGGTTGCTGGCTTTGGCGGTGTTGTATTGCGCGATGCCCTTGGCTGCAAAGGCTGCCCGTGACACCTCTGCAGAAGTCGCTGCCAAAGTCGCTGCCAAAGACGCTGCTAAAGACGCTGCAGGTGCTGCCACAGCCTCGGTCACTTGGGAGGGTTGGGTCAGTTGGGTGATTGATGGCGATACGGTGGTGTTGATCCGATCGGGGCAGTCAGCGCCTGTGAAATTGCGCATCGAGGGCATTGATGCCCCTGAAACTTGCCAGACGGGCGGTGCAGAGTCGCGCGATGCCTTGATTCGATTGGCCTTGCGCAAACCAGTGCAGGTGCAGGATCATGGGCACGATGTTTATGGGCGCTACATCGGGCGATTGATCGTGGATGGCGATGATCTGGGGGCCGAAATGGTGCGCACGGGCCAGGCATGGGCTTATCGGTTTCGAACGGGTAGTGGCCCTTACGCCAAGCTGCAACGCGAGGCACAAAGCCACAAGTCGGGCATGTTTGCGCACGGGCAGGTCGCCATGTCGCCGTCGTTGTTCAGGAAATTTCACGGCCCATGCTCGGGCGGCTGAAGGCCATTGAGGCCAGGCTTGCGTTCAGTTGCGGTGCGACGCGCAAACCGGACATTGGTTGTGGCGTGGCATGCGGATGTCGGTCCAAGACATTTCTCGGCCATCGAGCATGAGCAAGCGACCGGCCATGTGGCTGCCCATACCACTCAAGATTTTCAGAGCTTCTGCAGCCTGCATGGTGCCGATGATGCCGACCAAGGGCGCGAACACCCCCATGGTGGCGCAGCGAGTTTCTTCTGGCTGCTGTTCGGGCGGAAAAATACAGGCGTAGCAGGGTGCTTCGGGACGTGTGGTGTCAAACACCGAGACCTGTCCGTCCATTCGGATGGCGGCGCCCGAGACCAAAGGCTTTTGGTGCTGCACACAGGCCAAATTGACGGCTTGGCGCGTCTCAAAGTTGTCGCAACAATCCAGCACCACATCGGCTTGTGCGACCAAGGTGTTGAGCAAGGCGGCATCGGCGCGCTGGGTGATGGGGTGAACCACCACATCGGGATTGATTTGCGCAATGGCGGTGCGCACCGACTCGGCTTTGTATTGGCCTACTCGCTCGAGCGTGTGGGCAATTTGGCGTTGCAAATTGGTGGCATCGACATGGTCATGGTCGACGACCGTGATCTGACCGACCCCCGCACTGCCCAAGTAAAGTGCGACCGGAGAACCCAACCCCCCGGCCCCGATGACCAGCGCATGTGAGGCCAAGAGTTTTTCTTGTCCATCAATGCCCAGCTCATTGAGCAAGATGTGCCGCGAGTACCGCAGCAACTGGGCGTCATCCATCTCGCTCAGTCTTCTTTCTTCTCGACTTTGCGCTCGGCCATGGTGGTGCTGGCCTTGACAGGCAAGCCTTTGAGTTGGTTCAGCGCTTGGATCAACTGGAAATCTTTGTCAGAGCCAAATTCGGGCAAGCGGCGTTCAGAGGCTGGTTTCTTGGACTCTTCTTCCAGCTTTTTGATGGCTTCTTCACGCGCTTTTTCGCGCGCAGGGTCTTTCTTTTCTTCGGCTTCTTTGCCGTTGGACAGATGTTTCTCCAGGTCGGCTTCGCGGGTGCGCAGTGCAGAGAACACGTTACCGTTTTCCGTTTCGTCCAGCATCACCTCAGGCACGATGCCCTTGGCCTGAATGGCGCGGCCACTGGGGGTGTAGTAACGGGCGGTGGTGATTTTGAGGGCGGTGTCAGGGCCCAAGGGGCGCACGGTTTGCACCGAGCCCTTGCCAAAGGTCTGGCTGCCCATCAGGGTGCCCCGTTTGTAGTCTTGCAAAGCGCCCGCCACGATCTCGCTGGCAGAGGCAGAGCCTTCGTTCACCAGCACCACCAAGGGCACCTTTTTCAGGGCACCACCGGTGGCTTTGGTCATGCGCGTGATCGGGTCATTGCTGCTGTTGCGCCGCCAGAACTGGGGTGAGGCTTTGTAGGTGAATTTGCTATCTTCGAGTTGTCCGTTGGTGGTGACCACCGTGACGTTTTCCGGCAAAAAGGCGGCCGACAAGGCCACCGCCGCATCCAGCAAGCCACCGGGGTCGTTGCGCAAGTCAAGCACCAAACCTTTCAGTTGGGGGTCTTCCTTGTACATCTCTTCGATCTTGCGGGCAAAGTCTTCGACCGTGCGCTCTTGGAATTGCGAGACACGAATCCAGCCATAGCCGGGCTCGATCAATTTCGATTTGACCGATTGGGTTTTGATTTCTTCGCGAACGATGGTGACCGGGAAGGTGCGATTTTCTGCTTTGCGGAAGATGGTCAACACGACCTTGGTTTTGGGTTCACCCCGCATCCGTTTGACGGCTTCGCTGAGCGTCAAGCCTTTGACCGCGGTGTCGTCAATTTTGGTGATCAAGTCGT
>JBEGTA010000033.1:0-12867 GCA_041179665.1 Pseudomonadota bacterium | reverse complement strand
CCAGCGGCAATGCAACGCACGCCCAACTCCAACTCTTCGTTGTCGCGCGCAATGCCATATTGCTTGACCCGTGCCAACTCCCTCTCCAGCACTTGCTGCTGCGTGATGCTGTTGCGTGTTTGGCCCAGTAGTCCGGTGCGTGCGGCATAAGAGCGAACCCGAATTGGGTCGTCTGCTGCCAAAAACAGTTTGCCCACCGAGGTCAAATGCAAAGGGGCACGACCCCCAATGGCCCGCACCACCTGCATGCCAGAGCGCTCGCTGTAGGCGCGCTCGATGTACACAATCTCATCGCCTTGGCGCATGCTGAGGTTCACGGGTTGCTGAATCAGCTTGTGCAGTTCACGCATGGGCGTCAATGCGGCGTCGCGCACATTCAAGCGACCTTTCACAAGGTTGCCTAACTCCAGCAGTCGCATGCCCAAGCGGTAGCTGCCGGCTTCTGGGCGGTCTACAAATCGGCCAGTGGCCAAGTCATTCAAGATGCGGTGCGCAGTTGACGGGTGCAAACCTGTTTTTTCACTGATTTCTTTGAGAGAGATGGCTTCCTCACGCGAAGCGAGCACATCGATCAGTGAAAACATGCGCTCAATGACCTGAATCGTGGGGGTCTGAGTGAGGGCGGGGTCTTTTTTCATGGTGTGTGTTGGCGTTCAACAAATTTTACACTGTGAAAATGATGAGTGCATCAGCTCAAGGGCTGCCATTGGCCTTGAACCAAGATTTCGCAAGGAGAAAAGTGAGCCTTGTAGGCCATCTTAGAACTGTTTTCGATCCAGTAGCCCAAATAGACATAACTCAAGCCCAACTGCACCGCTTGTTCGATTTGCCACAACACACCATAAGTGCCGTAGCTGGCGCTGTCATCGGGTTCATAAAAAGTGTAGACCGCCGATAAACCGTGGTTCAGCACATCGACGATGCTGACCATTTTTAAGGGGCCCAGTTGGCCTTCAGGTGCGGGGCTTCGAAACTCAACGATGCGAGAGTTCACCCGGCTTTGCAGCAAAAACTGGTTGTACTGGTCGACACTGTCTTGGTCCATGCCACCGCCGGGATGGCGTCGGGTTTGGTAGCGCAGATAAAGAGCGTAATGCTCGGGATCGAATTGAAGGTCCAGAACCCGGGCCTGCAAATCTTGATGCGCTCGCCAAGCGCGTCGTTGGCTCCGGTCGGGTTTGAACTCATGCGCTTTGACGCGCAAGGCTTGGCAGGCTTGACAGCCGTCGCAATAGGGTCGGTAGGTGAACACCCCGCTGCGCCGAAAGCCTTGGGCCACCAAGTCGGAGTACACCTCGTTTTGAATCAAATGGCTGGGCGTAGCCACTTGCGACCGCGCCATGCGATCTGGCAAATAGCTGCACGCATAAGGCGCCGTAGCGTAAAACTGCAGCGCCTGTAATGGAAGTTCTTTAAGGTGGGTCACAACGCTGTGTCCAGGGCCGTCAATTCGTCCCAGTATAAAGTTTGCTGCGCCCAAGCGATGCCTGGTTTGGTACAGGCGTGTGCTACGCCGGACACAAAATCAGCCCGGGGTATTTCATGGGCCCCCATGGACGCCAAATGGCGCGTGTTTTGCTGGCAATCGATGGCGTGGATGTCAAATTTTCGGCAAACGCTGACCAAACTGGCCAAGGCCATCTTGGAGCCGTCGGTCACCGTGGTGAACATCGATTCGCCAAATACCGCTTGGCCCATGGCCACAAAATACAGGCCTGCAATCAGTTCGCCATCACGCCAAACTTCAGCACTGTGGGCATGACCTGCGCGATGCAGGTCTTGGTAGACGCTGACCATTTCGGGCACGATCCAAGTGCCATTTTGTCCAGGTCGGGGGGCGTTGCTGCAGCGTTCAATGACTTGTGCGAAATCTTTGTCAAATGTCCACGCATAGGCGGGCTCTCGCAAATGGCGTTTGAGTGTTTGGCGCAGTGAACGGTGCAAACGAAAATCGGCCACCTTCAAGACCATCCGGGGATCGGGGCTCCACCACAGCACCGGCTGGCCTTGGCTGAACCACGGAAAAATACCTTGTTGGTAGGCCTCAATCAGTCTTGCCACTGACAAATCTTGTCCCGCAGCCAGCAAGCCCGGTGCGGGTGTGTCGCTGTCCCACGCCATGTGAGCGGGGGGCAAGGCTTCGTCGGGGTCGATCCATCTGATTTCCGGCATGGCTGCATTACACATGAATTGACGTCCATTTCGCATCGCTGGGTGGGGGCTGGGTCTATTTTTTAGGTTTATCCTTGACCAAAACGACAGGGGCTGTTTGAGCCCACGTGAAGAAACCCATCACCCCCATGACCCTCTTGCTCGACAACTGGATACAGCCCGAATGGCCGGCCCCTGCCCACGTCAGAGCGGTCATGACCGACCGGCCTGGTGGCCATTCCTTGGCCCCTTGGGACAGCCTGAATTTGGGTGACCATGTGGGGGACGATCCGGTCCATGTGCAGGCCAACCGGCAACTGTTGCAACAGTGCATCGGCACTCGCCCTGTTTTTTTGAAGCAAGTGCATGGCTTTGAGGTGCAATCGTTGCATGCCCAAGTGAAAGACGGGACCATCGCGGATGCTTGCCTAACGGAGCAGACTGGCGTGGCTTGCACCATCATGGTGGCCGATTGTTTGCCGGTGTTGTTGTGCGATACCCAAGGGCGCTGGGTGGCGGCTGCGCATGCGGGTTGGCGCGGTTTGGCTGGCATCGATGGTGTGGGGGTCATAGAGGCATTGCTGGCCACCGCGCCCGTGTCCAACACCCCGCCAGAAGACCTGTTGGTTTGGCTCGGGCCCTGCATTGGTCCGCAAGCGTTTGAAGTGGGGCCTGAGGTGAGAGATGCGTTTTGCAGTTCATCGCCTGCAGCCGAACAGTTTTTTAAGGCGTGTGGCCCTGGCAAATGGCTGGCCGACTTGGCGGGCTTGGCGCGATGGCGGTTACAACAAGTGGGCGTGACGCGGGTCTATGGCAACAACAGCCAGCCTCAATGGTGCACTGTCACCCAAGCTTCAAGGTTCTTTTCGCATCGGCGCGACAGCCGGGTCCTCGGGCAGTCCGGTCGAATGGCGGCTTGCATCTGGCTCACCCGTTGAGATGGCATCGTGGGTTGCTTGCTTTTTTTGCGCCATTTCTAAGGCTTCACGCTGCCGTGCTTTGCGGCGCATGGGCGTTCCCATCAGGTAGGCCACCAACGACATGGGCAACAAACCATAGAAGACAAAGGTGATGATGGCCCCTAAGATGGTGCCTTGGGTACTAAAGGCTTCGGCCAGTGCCATCAATAAGGTCACATAAAGCCAAGCAATAATGATCAGGTACATTTTTTTATCTTTGTAATTTAGGTGACATCAAATTGACAGATACTGAAGTCACTAGAAATCAAAAAAACAATTTAATAGGAGAGAGCGCATGACCGCATCAACACCTGAATTTTGGACCCAGATGTCTGAGGGTTTTCAGCAAAACCTGTCCAAAAGCTGGGGGCAAGCCATGCAGCATTTCCAAACCATCGATCTTGGGGGACTCAAGCCGGGCGCCGAGGCGGTGCCCTCGCTCAAATTTTCCCCTGAAAAACTCCAAGCGCTGCAGGGACAGTATTTCAAAGACGCCTCTGATTTGTGGAATCAGAGTCTGCACAACAGTTTGCAGGTCAAAGACCGGCGTTTTTCGGGCGAAGCTTGGTCGTCCAATCCCGTGGCCGCTTTCAATGCCGCCACTTACCTGCTGAACGCGCGCACCCTGATGGGCCTGGCCGATGCGGTCGATGCCGATGAAAAAACCCGCAACCGCATCCGCTTTGCCATCGAGCAATGGGTGGCCGCTGCCGCGCCGAGCAATTTTCTGGCATTCAATGCGGAGGCCCAAAAGAAGGCGGTTGAGACCCAGGGCGAGAGCATCGCCAAAGGCGTGCAAAACCTGATGCACGACATTCAGCAGGGCCATGTCTCGATGACCGACGAAAGCCTGTTTGAAGTGGGCAAAAACGTCGCCACTACCGAAGGTGCGGTGGTCTTCGAAAACGAATTTTTCCAATTGATTGAATACAAGCCGCTCACGGCCAAGGTCTACGAAAAACCGTTTTTGTTGATCCCTCCCTGCATCAACAAGTTTTACATCCTTGATCTGCAGCCCGAGAACTCCTTGATTCGCTATGCCGTCAGCCAAGGGCACCGCACATTTGTGGTCAGCTGGCGCAACCCCGACGAGTCGATGGCGAACAAAACATGGGACGACTACATCGAGCAGGCGGCGATCAAAGCGATTGACACCGTACAAGCCATCACAGGCGCGCCCAAGCTGAACGCCTTGGGCTTTTGTGTGGGCGGCACCATTTTGTCGAACGCATTGGCGGTGTTGGCGGCGCGCGGCCAAAAGCCTGTCGCCAGCGCCACGTTTTTGACCACGCTCATCAACTTCACCGACACCGGCATTTTGGATGTCTTCATTGACGACAACTTCGTTAAGTTCCGTGAAATGCAGATGGGCAAGGGCGGTTTGCTCAAGGGGCAAGACCTGGCTTCGACTTTCAGCTTCTTGCGCCCCAACGACTTGGTCTGGAACTATGTTGTGGGCAACTACCTGAAGGGTGAAACGCCTCCGCCCTTCGACTTGCTTTACTGGAACAGCGACTCCACCAATTTGCCCGGGCCGTTTTATGCCTGGTATTTGCGCAACACGTACCTCGAGAACAACTTGGTCAAGCCCGGCAAAGTCAAGGTCTGCGGAGAAGCCATCGACTTGCGAAAAGTCGATATCCCGGTGTACCTCTATGGCTCGCGCGAAGACCACATCGTGCCCATTGGTGGCGCCTATGCCAGCACCCAAGTGTTGCCCGGCAAAAAGCGGTTTGTGATGGGCGCTTCTGGCCACATTGCCGGCGTGATCAACCCCCCGGCCGCGAAAAAACGCAGCCACTGGCTGAACGAGGGCACCCAGTTTCCTGCTGACGTGAACGATTGGATTGCCAAGGCCAAAGAAGTGCCTGGCAGCTGGTGGACCGATTGGGCCCAATGGCTCAAAGGCCATGCCGGTAAACAAATTGCGGCCCCCAAGACTTTTGGCAAAGGCCAAACCTACAAGGCCATTGAAGCGGCGCCAGGCCGCTATGTCAAAGCCAAAGCCTGATTTTTATTTATTCAACGGAGACTAGAAAAATGGAAGACATCGTTATCGTTTCAGCAGCTCGCACCGCCGTCGGCAAGTTTGGCGGCTCGCTGGCCAAAACACCTGCCACCGAGTTGGGCAGCATCGTCATCAAGGGCTTGCTGGAGCGCACGGGCTTGCCAGCCGACGCGATCGGCGAAGTCATCATGGGCCAGGTGCTGGCGGCGGGTGTGGGCCAAAACCCTGCACGCCAAGCCATGATGAAGGCCGGCGTGGCCAAAGAAACCCCTGCGCTCACCATCAACGCGGTATGCGGCTCTGGCTTGAAAGCCGTGATGTTGGCGGCGCAAGCTGTGGCTTGGGGCGACAGCGAAATCGTCATCGCTGGCGGCCAAGAAAACATGAGTGCCAGCCCCCACGTGCTGACCGGCAGCCGCGACGGGCAACGCATGGGCGAATGGAAAATGACCGACACCATGATCGTGGACGGTTTGTGGGATGTTTACAACCAGTACCACATGGGCATCACCGCAGAAAACGTGGCCAAGGCCCATGGCATCAGCCGCGACATGCAAGATGCCTTGGCCGCAGGCAGCCAGAGCAAAGCCGCTGCAGCGCAAGAAGCTGGCAAGTTCAAAGACGAAATCGTGGATGTGCTGATTCCTCAGCGCAAAGGTGATCCGCTGGTGTTCAACAGCGATGAATTCATCAACAAGAAAACCAGCGTTGAAGTGTTGGCCGGTTTGCGCCCTGCGTTTGACAAAGCCGGTAGCGTGACCGCCGGCAATGCGTCCGGCATCAACGACGGTGCTGCCGCCGTGATGGTCATGACGGCCAAAAAAGCCGCCACTTTGGGCTTGAAACCGTTGGCCCGGATTGCCGCGTTTGGCACCAGCGGCCTGGACCCGGCGCACATGGGCATGGGCCCCGTGCCTGCATCTCAAAAGGCTCTTGCACGCGCTGGCTGGAAAGCCCAAGACGTGGATTTGTTCGAGCTGAACGAAGCCTTCGCTGCGCAAGCTTGCGCCGTCAACAAAGCGCTGGACATCGACCCAGCCAAGGTCAACGTCAATGGCGGCGCCATTGCGATTGGTCACCCCATCGGTGCATCGGGTTGCCGTATCTTGGTGACCTTGCTGCACGAAATGCAGCGCACGCAAGCCCAAAAAGGCTTGGCCGCTTTGTGCATTGGCGGTGGCATGGGCGTGTCCCTGGCCATCGAGCGCGTTTAATTTTTCACATCACTCATAACAAGGAGACACAACATGAGTCAAAAAGTAGCTTACGTCACAGGCGGTATGGGCGGCATCGGGACCGCTATTTGCCAGCGTCTGCACCAAGAGGGTTTCAAAGTCATCGCGGGTTGCGGCCCTACGCGTGACTACACCAAATGGCTGGACGAGCAAAAAGCCTTGGGCTTCACTTTTTACGCTTCGGTGGGCAACGTGGGTGACTGGGATTCCACCGTGGAAGCTTTCTCCAAAACCAAAGCTGAGCATGGCAGCATCGACGTGTTGGTCAACAACGCCGGTATCACCAAGGACCGCATGTTCTTGAAAATGAGCCGCGAAGACTGGGACGCTGTGATGAACACCAACTTGGACTCGATGTTCAACGTGACCAAGCAAGTGGTGGCCGACATGGTCGAAAAAGGCTGGGGCCGCATCATCAACATCAGTTCGGTGAACGGTGAAAAAGGTCAAGCCGGTCAGACCAACTACTCGGCAGCCAAGGCCGGTATGCATGGCTTCTCGATGGCTTTGGCGCAAGAGATGGCCACCAAAGGAGTCACCGTGAACACCGTTTCTCCAGGCTACATCGGCACCGACATGGTGAACGCCATTCGTCCTGATGTGCTGGAGAAAATTGTGGCCACCGTGCCCGTCAAGCGTTTGGGCAAGCCCAGCGAAATCGCCTCCATCATTGCTTGGTTGGCCAGCGAAGAGGGTGGTTACGCCACCGGCGCGGACTTCTCGGTCAACGGTGGTTTGCACATGGGCTGATGCGATTGCCCTTGGGCAATATCCGCGTGCCACTGGCAACAAAAAACCCGCCTCGGCGGGTTTTTTTGTTTCTGCACCTGCGTGCCGTGGGGCCTCAATGTCGGGCAGATCAATGGCTGGCTTGTTTGCCGGTGCTGACCATCTGCATGGCCGAGGCGATGAGACCCGACACTTCAGACATGTTGCCCGGCACGATGAGTGTGGTTTTGGCGTCTTGCGCCACTTTGGCGTAGGCCTGCACTGCCTGCTCAGCCACTTTCAGTTGCACGGCTTGTTCGCCGCCGGGTTGGCGAATGGCCGAGGCAATGCGTTCGATGGCCTGCGCCGTGGCTTCAGCCATTTCAGTGATGGCTGCGGCATCGCCTTGGGCCTTGTTGATAGCGGCTTGTTTTTCGCCCTCAGAGCGGGCAATGAAAGCTTCGCGTTCACCCGTGGCAATGTTGATCTGTTCTTGGCGGCGGCCTTCAGAGGCGGCGATCAGGGCTCGCTTCTCACGCTCGGCAGTGATTTGGGACTGCATGGCGTGCAAGATTTCGCTGGGTGGTGTGAGGTCTTTGATTTCGTAACGCAGCACCTTCACGCCCCAATTGAGCGCGGCCTCGTCGATGGCCGCTACCACTTGGGCATTGATGATGTCGCGCTCTTCAAAGGTTTTGTCCAATTCGAGCTTGCCGATCACGCTGCGCAGACTGGTTTGCGCCAACTGCGTGACCGCCACGATGTAGTTCGAGGAACCGTAGCTGGCCAGTTTGGGGTCGGTGACTTGAAAGTACAAGATGCCGTCCACTTGCAGCTGCGTGTTGTCACGCGTGATGCAAATTTGGCTGGGGACGTCCAGTGGAATTTCTTTCAAACTGTGTTTCTGGATCACGTTGTCCACAAAGGGCACGACAAAGTTCAGCCCGGGCGTCAGGCTGGCGTGGTACTTGCCCAGTCGCTCCACCACCCAGGCGTGCTGTTGCGGCACCACCTTGACGGTTTTGATAACGAATAAAACAGCGATAACCAAAAAAAGAATGGCGATTTCCATGTTAATACTCCCTTTATAAAAATAATGTTCAGATTTTTTCAAGCACCAAACGGTTACCTTGAATGGCTTGAATTCGGTGCAAGCCCGGTGTGGGGACTTGATCGGTTGTGCTGATGGCGGTCCAAGCGGCACCCCGGTGTTTCACTTGCGCTGTGCCTCGCTCGTCCCATGCCTCTATATGCAAGGTCTCGCCAATGTCCAGATGCAGCTCGCTGGGTTCAGCTTTTTCTCGGCGCAACCGGCTTTGCCGCCACAGCACCACCGCCAACCCCCCCACCGAGGCGGCAATGGCCAGTTGTGTCGTCAAGCTGGCCCCAAAGTGCGCGGCCAGTGCGGCGGCCGCTGCACCTATGGACAGCATCAAAAGATAAAAAGTGCCACTCACCAGCTCGGCTGCCACCAGCAGACCGCCGACCAACCACCAAACGGTTGCGTTGCTCATGTAATTTCCTGAAGTGAAGTAAATCCAAACACATGCTACCTTTTTTGTTCATTCCTTAAGACGGCAATGGCAAGTTGGGCAAGGATAATTGGCGCCATGCAATTTCCTGACCCCCAACGCTGGCGTTTGTCTGTCGCACCCATGATGGATTGGACCGATCGGCATTGCCGTTTTTTTCACCGCCTGCTGACCCGCCACACGCTGCTTTACACCGAGATGGTGACCACCGGCGCTTTGCGCCATGGCAGTGTGCAGCGCCATTTGCGCTTTAACGCCGAAGAGCATCCGGTGGCCCTGCAACTGGGCGGCAGCGATGCGGCCGATTTGGCGCATGCCGCCAAGCTCGGTCAAGAGTGGGGTTATGACGAGATCAACCTGAACTGCGGTTGCCCTTCAGACCGCGTTCAGCGGGGCGCTTTTGGGGCTTGCCTGATGAACGAGCCCCAGACCGTGGCCGATGGCGTCAAGGCCATGCGCGATGTGGTGGACATTCCGGTCACCGTGAAGCACCGCATTGGGATTGACCGCATCGAGAGCTACGACTTCGTGCGCGATTTTGTGGGCACCGTGAGCGAGGCGGGTTGTCAGGTGTTCATCGTGCATGCGCGCAACGCTTGGCTGGATGGCCTGAGCCCGAAAGAAAACCGCGAAATTCCGCCGCTGCGTTACGAGCTGGCGTATCAGCTCAAAAAAGATTTCCCGGACTTGCTCATTGCGGTCAACGGAGGCATCAAGACCAACGCCGAGATTGCGCAGCACCTGCAACATGCCGATGGCGTGATGATTGGGCGCGAGGCCTATTACAACCCGTGGTTGTTGGGCAGTTGGGATGCCACGTTTTTTGGTGATCACCATGCAGTGCCCACCCGAGAAGCCGTGGAAGAAGCGATGGTGGCTTATATGGAGCGCGCTTTTGCCGAGGACGGTTGCCCTTGGTATGCGATCGCCCGGCACATGCTGGGCCTGTACCACGGGCAACGCGGTGGGCGATTGTGGCGTCAGGTGTGGAGCGACCACAAACTCAAGCCCTTGCCGCCCCGAGAGGTTGCGCAATTGGCCCGCGCCGCTTTGGCGCGTGGTGCGGCCATCACGGATTGATACCCCCACGGATCACGCCAGAACGAGCCAGACACTGCGATCAATGCGCAGAGATCATTAAGCAGAGATCCTTGCGCAGTGATCAATGCGCAGAGATCATTGCGCGGCTTGCAAGCCGTTCATAAAGTGCGCCGACATGCGCTCGGCGGCCAACTCGGGTTGACGCGCCACCAAGGCTTGCACAATCGCCCGGTGCTCGGCCATTGACTGCTCAATGCGGCCTTGTTTGAACAACGAACTGTGGCGGTTCAGCTTCATCACTTTGCGCAGGTCAACCACCATTTGGTCGCGCCAGCGGTTGTCGGCCAATTCCAGCAGCAGCAAGTGAAAAGCCTCGTTGATCTGAAAAAAACGATCGCGGTCATTGGCGGCGTTTTCCAGGTCTTGGTGCAGGGCCTGAATTTGGGCCAATTGTTCGGTGCTGGCACGCTCTGCCACCACCCGAGCCGCGTCCGATTCCAACAGGGCCAACAGGTGATAAACGTCGCGCAAGTCTTTTTCTGAGACCTCGGTCACATAAGCGCCCCGGCGCACCTTCATGGTCACCAAACCCTCGGCCGCCAGCACCTTCAGGGCTTCGCGCAGGGGCGTGCGGCTGATGCCCAAGGCCTCGGAAATGCGCAACTCGTCAATCCAGCTGCCCGGCTCTAATTCCCGGGCAAAGATGCGCTGGCGCAGCAGTTCAGCTACTTCTTCGTAAAGAGCGCGGGGCGCGAGGGACAGGGCAGACATGGCAGTGGGGTACTCAAAAGGAATGCAAATTGGCCCAATTCAGGCAAATGTTCAATGGCACAGATTGTAAGCCGGTTAAAATATTCTGCATCAATAATTATGAATCACGATGCCTGTCAGCGTTTGGGTATCGTCCAACTGCCAAAATAGCAGCCAGTCATTTTTGTCCCGAAAGCATTGCGCCATGACGTCCAAATCCTTTGAATTCAACGCTTCCAACTTAGAGGCCTGGCAAAAAGCCGCAGTCAAATCAGCGCCCAACGGAGACGTGAGTGCGCTCAACTGGAAGACGCCCGATGGCATCGTGGTCAAGCCGCTGTACACCGCCGCAGACACGCAAAACCTGCCTTATGCCAACACCTTGCCGGGCTTTGAGCCGTTTTTGCGCGGTCCACAGGCCACCATGTACGCGGTCCGTCCATGGACAATTCGCCAATACGCCGGCTTCTCCACCGCCGAAGAGTCCAACGCTTTTTACCGCAAGGCTTTGGCTGCGGGCGGGCAGGGCGTGTCGGTGGCGTTTGACTTGGCCACACACCGAGGCTACGACTCTGACCACCCCCGGGTGACGGGCGATGTGGGCAAAGCCGGGGTTGCGATTGACTCGGTGGAAGACATGAAGATTTTGTTCAACGAGATTCCGCTCGACAAAGTCAGCGTCTCGATGACCATGAACGGCGCGGTGCTGCCGGTGCTGGCCGGTTATGTGGTGGCGGCAGAAGAGCAGGGCGTCTCGCAAGACAAATTGAGCGGAACCATTCAGAACGACATTCTGAAAGAGTTCATGGTGCGCAACACCTATATCTACCCGCCTGAGCCGTCGATGAAGATCATCGGCGACATCATCGAGTACACGAGCAAGAACATGCCCAAGTTCAACTCGATCTCGATCTCGGGCTACCACATGCAGGAAGCCGGGGCCAACCAGGCGCTGGAGATGGCCTTCACCCTGGCCGACGGCAAGGAATACGTGAAGACCGCTATCGCCAAGGGCATGGACGTGGACGACTTTGCTGGTCGCCTGTCCTTCTTCTGGGCGGTGGGCATGAACTTCTACCTGGAAATCGCCAAGATGCGCGCAGCCCGTCTGCTGTGGTGCCGCATCATGAAGGGCTTCAACGCCAAGAACCCCAAGAGCCTGATGCTGCGCACGCACAGCCAGACTTCGGGCTGGTCGCTGACCGAGCAGGACCCCTACAACAACGTGGTGCGCACCACGATCGAAGCCATGGCGGCCGTGTTTGGTGGCACCCAGTCGCTGCACACCAATTCGCTCGATGAAGCCATTGCGCTGCCCACCGAGTTTTCTGCCCGCATCGCCCGCAACACGCAGCTGATCATTCAGGAAGAAGCCCACATCACCAACGTGATCGACCCCTGGGCCGGTTCCTACATGATGGAGAGCCTGACGCAGGAAATGGCCGACAAGGCCTGGGCCATCATCGAGGAGGTGGACGCCATGGGCGGCATGACCAAGGCTGTGGACAGCGGCTGGGCCAAGCTCAAGATCGAAGCGGCCGCCGCCGAGAAGCAGGCCCGCATCGACTCCGGCAAGGACGTGATCGTCGGCGTCAACAAATACAAGCTGGCCAAGGAAGACCCGATCGAGATCCTGGACGTGGACAACGTCAAGGTGCGTGACGGTCAGATTGCCCGCCTGAACAACATCAAGGCCACGCGTGACAACGCCGCCGTGCAGGCCGCGCTGGCCGCGCTGACGGCCGCTGCCGAATCCGGCGAAGGCAACCTGCTCGATCTGTCGATCAAGGCGATTCGCCTGCGCGCCACCGTGGGCGAAGTGTCCGACGCGCTGGAAAAGGTTTACGGGCGCCACCGCGCCGACACGCAAAAGGTGACCGGTGTGTACGCTGCCGCTTACGACTCTGCCGAAGGCTGGGCTCAGCTCCAGAAGGAAATCGCCGAATTCGCCGACCAGCATGGCCGTCGCCCCCGCGTGATGATCGCCAAGCTGGGCCAGGACGGCCACGACCGCGGCGCCAAGGTGGTGGCCACCGCCTACGCCGACCTGGGCTTTGACGTGGACATGGGCCCGCTGTTCCAGACGCCCGAAGAATGCGCCCGTCAGGCCATCGAAAACGACGTGCACGCCGTGGGCGTGTCCACGCTGGCAGCCGGTCACAAGACCCTGGTGCCCGCCATCATTGCCGAACTCAAGAAGCAGGGCGCCGACGACATCATCGTGTTCGTGGGTGGCGTGATCCCGCGCCAGGATTACGAGATGCTCTACGAGGCGGGCGTCAAGGGCGTGTACGGCCCCGGCACCCCGATCCCGGCCAGCGCCAAGGACGTGCTCGAACAAATCAAGAAGGCCGTGGGCTGACCCCCAGCCCCCAGGTCTGAACCGGGAAGTTCGGCGTGACGCCTGACCAGTTGTTGCAAGGTTTGCTGCACGGCACCGCGCCGGTGCAGCGCCGCGCCATGGCCAAGGCCATCACCTTGCT
>JBEGTA010000032.1:0-7427 GCA_041179665.1 Pseudomonadota bacterium | reverse complement strand
CCACGCCCACACCATAGGCCAGCAAGCAGGCCGTCGCACTGACGGCCAGAGATCGAGTCACCACCACCCACAGGGCAGGATCGAAAGAAGTGATGAGATTCAGCGCCGTTAGGACGCTGTCGGAGAAGGTGTTCATACAGCATTGGCGATGCTAAGTGACAAGCGCCTAGACCAACATGCGTGGTGTCCACTATGAACTCGATTGCATAGGTGCCCAAAGCCAACCTAACTGGCACCGATCAACGAAAAAAAAAGCCCGGCGAACCGGGCTTGATGGAGATCGGGTGGAGCCGACCTTATTTCTTGTCAGCTTTCATTTCAGCTTCTAAAGCCTTGGCCGGATCGACTTCAGCACCTGCTTCAGCTTCTGGCTTGAGTTCATCGCTCTGCCCTTCTTGGGTCTGGCCTTCGCTCTCCAGCATTTGCTCCAGTGCGGCTTCAGCGTCCACCTTTACGCCTTCTTGTAGACCCCCGGTCACCAAAGAAGGCACCGCAATGATGGCCGCCACCATGATCAACTGCAAGATGATGAAGGCGATCGAGCCTTTGTAGATCTCGGTGGTGGACACGGCTCGGATGTTTTCACCCGTGACGCGGTCTTTGTAATCGTTCTTCGGCGCGACGCTGCGGAGATAGAACAGCGCAAAACCAAACGGCGGCGTCAAGAACGAGGTTTGCAGGTTCATCGCCACGATCACGCCAAACCAAATCATGGCTTGGTCGGGCGTCATGCCGGGCACCAGGCCGGGCAAGATTTTTTCGGCCACGGGCGCCAAGATGGGGATGACGATAAATGCGATTTCAAAAAAGTCGATGAAGCAACCCAAAATGAAGATCAGGATGTTCACCACAATCAAGAAACCGATGGCGCCGCCGGGCATGTCAACAAACAGGTGTTCCACCCAGATGTGACCGTCAGCCGCATTGAAGGTGAAGCTGAACACGGTCGAGCCAATCAGAATGAACAGCACAAACGAAGCCAACTTGGCGGTGCTCTCCAGGGCTTGGCTCAGCAGGCCCTTGCCAAGACGACGCTTGCCCATCGCCAGAATCAAGGCCCCCAAGGCCCCCATGGCGCCGCCTTCTGTGGGTGTGGCCACCCCCAAGAAAATGGTGCCCAACACCAAAAAGATCAGAATCAGGGGCGGCATCAGCACAAAGGTCACCTGCTCGGCCAATTTGGACAACAAGCCCATGCCCGTCATGCGGTTGACGATCGCCAATGCCAGTGCCACCAATGAGGCCACCGTCATGGACATGATGACCACTTCGTCCCCAGGGGCCGCTTGGTCACGGCCAAGCCAGGCGCCCATGATGCTGTTGTGTGCCGAAGCCCATGCGTAACCCACCACCGTGCACAAAATCAACAAGAATGCCAAAGACACATGGCCCGATTTGCCATTGGCTTCGCGGTAGATGCGCGCCTCTGGGGGCAATGCCGGCACCATGGCGGGCTTGAAAATCGCCACCACCACAATGAACAACACGTACAAACCCACCAGCAATAAGCCGGGAATCAAAGCGCCGGCATACATGTCACCCACCGAGCGGCCCAGTTGGTCAGCCAGCACAATCAACACCAAGGAAGGCGGAATGGCCTGCGCCAATGTGCCCGAGGCGGTGATCGCCCCAGTGGCAATGACGCGGCTGTAACCGTAACGCAGCATGATGGGCAAAGAAATCAGGCCCATGGAGATCACCGCAGCCGCCACCACACCCGTGGTCGCCGCCAATAAGGCTCCGACCAAAATCACGGCAATGGCCACACCCCCACGCACAGGTCCGAAAACCTGACCCACGGTTTCAAGCAGGTCTTCGGCCATGCCGGATTTCTGCAAGATGATGCCCATGAAGGTGAAAAACGGAATGGCCAGCAACGTGTCGTTTTGCATGATGCCAAAAATGCGCAAAGGCAAGGCTTGGAACAACGAAGGTGGAAACAAGCCAGCCTCCATGCCGATGAAGCCAAACCCAAGACCGCAAGCGGCCAAGGCGAAGGCCACCGGAAAGCCCGTCAGCAGCAGCACCAACAAGCCACCAAACATGATGGGCACAAAGTTTTGTGCCAAAAAAGTTGCTTCCATCATCGTGCTCCCTGCGCTTGTTGTTGCGCGATTTTCTCGAGTTCGAGGAGTTCTTTTTGCTCGTCAGACATGGTTTCCTCGGAAGACAACACGTCTTCGCCTTGCCCTGTCAAAAAGGCCCAGCGCTTGATCAACTCCGACACCCCTTGCAGCATGAGCAGGGCAAATCCGGCAGGCACCAAAGCGTAAACAGGCCAGCGGATCAGCCCCCCTGCGTTGGACGACATTTCGCCGGTGGTGAGGGCTTGCATGAACAAAGGCCACGACAAATAAATGCACAAGGCACAAAAAGGAAACAAGGCCAACAAGATGCCGCCGATGTCGATCCAGTTGCGGGTTCGAGGGGTCAACATGCCCGAGATGAAATCGATGCGCACATGCGAGTTTTTGAGCAGGCCATAACCGGCTCCCAACAAAAACACAGCTGCGAACAGGTACCACTGAATTTCCAGCAGTGCGTTCGAACTCAAATCAAATGCCTTGCGGACAATAGCGTTACCCGCACTGATCAAGGTGGTGGCCAAAATCAACCAGGTGGTGAAAATGCCGACCGACTGATTCACACGGTCAATTCCGCGAGAAATCATCATCAAAAACGTCATAGCGTTCTCCAAAAATCTGGCGCGATTGTAAGTCCGTGTTGGGCCTAAAAATATGTGACTTTCCACATCAGACGCGGATTTTTTTCGAAATGGGCTTGAGCCATTTTCACAACTGGATATCTGGAAGGGTTAACCCTTTGACGCCCCACGCTCAGACTTGAATTGCCACCAAGGCAACATGCTGCGCAACGACTGGACCTGCCCCACATGCGCCGAAGATTGGTAACCCACCATGCCCTGCAATTGCGACTGCCACAGCGGGCTGGTCAACAACTGGCGCAATTGCTGCACAGCCGGAGAATCCAACTCTGAGGCCAAGCAGACCAACCAGTAATGTTCTGTCGCCAAAGGCACAAAATCCAGTCCGTGTACCTGGGCCGCACTGGCAATACCCAAGCCAACATCCGCCTGACCGGCGGCAATGCAAGCGGCCACGGCGGCGTGCGAGCTTTCTTCATGCCCATACCCCGCCAACCCCGCTGCGGATAAACCAGCCTCTTGCAAACCTTGGTCCAGCAGCACGCGGGTGCCGGTGCCGGGACTGCGGTTGACAAAACGAAGTCCCGGCTGAAACAAATCTTGCAAAGTTTGCACTTGCCGCGGGTTGCCGGACGCCACCATCAGGCCCTGCTCCCGTGTGGCAAAACCGATCAACTTGTGGAGTCCAGTTTTGAGCAATGGCTTGTAGGTGCGGGCCACCAAAGAGCGCGAGTCCGGTTGCCACGGGGCATGAAAACCGGCGACGTGGCAACGTCCCTCATTCAGTGCGCGTATGGCGTCAACGCTGCCACAAAAACGCAGGTCCAAGTGCAATGATTGGGTGGCCGCGGTTTCGCGCAGATTCACCAGAGCATCATCATGGCTGGCGTAAATGGGCAATGCCAGATGTCCGGGGTCAAAAGCCACGGCGAAAGTTTTTTCCAATTCGGCTTGCAATGCGCTGATTTGAGGTGCCAAACGGGCTTGTGCTTGCCGCTCTGCCCAGAGCAATTTGTCAGCAAATCCGGTCAGGCGCGCGGCCTGACCTTTTTCCCATTGGATGAGCGGTTGACCGAGCGATTGCTCCCAACGCTTGAGCTCACCCCAAACATGTCGATATGACAACGTCAATTGTTTGGCCGCAGCAGCGATCGAGCCGGCATCGCGCACCGCCTGCAACAAATCCATCAATGGGTTGCGCAGAGGGCTCAAGCGGTTCGGGGCGGCCAAGCGACCCGCAGGGGCCCACTGGTATGAAAGATCGATGTGCTGCATGGGCGGGAGTTTGCCTGATTGAAGCGGCATCCTCAAAAACTTCTTGGGGTCTCCAAAAACAAAAGGCCCCGAGGGGCCTTTTGTGAAGCGAACGAACCAGGCTGAATTACAGCTTGGCCGATTGCATGTAGCTGTCGAAACGCGCTTCGGTGAAGCGGAACCACTGGTTGGCTTCTTTGCGGAAAGCCGAGTAATCGGTGTAAATCTTTTTCCAGTTGGGGTTCTTCTGGCCAATTTCTTCGTACAGAGCCATCGACTCCTTGAATGCAGCGTCCATCATGTCCTTAGGGAATGGGAACAGCTTGGCGCCACCAGCCACCAGCGTCTTGAGCGCAGCCGCGTTTCGGGCGTCGTAGCGCGCTTGCATGTCGTTGTGGGCGTAAGCAGAAGCGGCTTCAATGATGGCCTTGTACTCACCAGACAAGCTGTCCCAAGCTTTCTTGTTGATGTGCAGGTCCAACTGAGGACCACCTTCCCACCAACCTGGGTAAGCGTAGTTTTTGGCCACTTTATAGAAGCCCAGTTTCAGGTCGTCATAAGGACCCACCCACTCGGCTGCATCGATCGTGCCTTTTTCCAGCGCTTGGTAAATCTCGCCGCCTGGAATGTTTTGTGGCACGCCACCAATGCGCTCCACCACCTTGCCCGCGAAGCCACCCACGCGGAACTTGGTGCCCTTGAACTCGGCCAGTGACTTGATGGGCTTGCGGAACCAGCCGCCCATTTGAGCACCGGTGTTGCCCATGGGAAAGTTCACGATGCCGTAGTTGCTGTAGAACTCGCGGAACAGCTTCATGCCGTTGCCGTGGAACATCCAAGCGGTCATCTGGCGGCTGTTCAGGCCGAAAGGAACCGCGCAACCCAAGGCAAATGTTTCGTCCTTACCAAAGTAGTAGTAAGGCGCGGTGTTGGACATTTCCACAGTGCCGTCTTTGGTGGCATCGATGGTGCCAAAAGCGGGCACCAATTCACCAGCCGCGTGGGTGGTGATCTCGAACTTGCCGCCCGACATTTCTTTGACTTTGGCTGCAAACACATCGTTCACACCGAACAGCGTGTCCAAAGCCTTTGGGAAGCTGGAAGTCAGGCGCCAACGCAATGCGGCCTGCGCGTGAACGGCAGGTGCAACACCCGCAGCCAAAATACCGGCAAGGCCAGTGTTTTTAATGACGGAACGACGATCCATAAAGGACTCCTTGTGAAAATTTGAAATGCGGCCCAAAAAGCAGGCCATCAAACGAGAAGAAAGCGTATTGTAAGAACCGTTTCATGGCGTGAATCTGGGGGTTTACCCTTTTTAAAACCGCCAAAAATAAAGGCTATTGAGCAAACCCACAAATTCACATTTTCACGGCTCAGGCTCACCTTTCAGTCAGGCCAGCGTTGGCGTATCGAAGCTTCAATTCCCGCCGCATCCAAGCCTTGCAATGCCAACAGTTTGGCCGGGTCGCCGTGCTCAATGAACGCATCAGGCAAACCCAATTGCAACACCGAGCGATTGATTTTCAGGGCCTGCAATGCCTCGGTCACCGCACTGCCCGCGCCGCCCATGGTGCAGCCTTCTTCGAGCGTGACCAGACGATCGTGGTCTTGCGCGATTTGCGCCAACAACTCGGTGTCCAAGGGCTTGACCCAGCGCATGTTGACGACCGTGGCGTTGAGCTTTTCGGCGGCTTGCAAGGCCGGCGTGAGCAAACTGCCAAAGGCCAAAATGGCCAACCCTTCGCCGCAGCGGCGCACTTCAGCTTTGCCAAAAGGCAAGCCCTGCAGGTCTTTCTCGGGCACGGTGCCCACACCGGCACCGCGCGGATAGCGCACCGCCACGGGGTGGTTTTGCGCATAGGCGGTGCTGAGCAATTGGCGGCATTCGCGCTCATCGGCGGGGCATGCCAAGCTCATGTTGGGAATGCAGCGGATGTAGGCAATGTCGTAGGCCCCCGCGTGGGTGGCGCCATCGGCACCCACCAAGCCAGCGCGGTCAACAGCAAACACCACGGGCAGGTTTTGCAAGGCCACGTCGTGAATGAGTTGGTCGTAGGCGCGTTGCAAAAAGGTCGAGTAAATCGCCACCACAGGCTTCAAGCTTTCGCAGGCCATGCCAGCGGCAAAAGTCACGGCGTGCTGTTCGGCAATGCCAGCGTCGTAATAGCGATCAGGAAATCGGCGGTGAAACTCCACCATGCCGGAGCCTTCGCGCATGGCGGGTGTGATGCCCACCAGCCGCGGGTCTTGTTCGGCCATGTCACACAACCACTGACCAAACACCTGTGTGAAGGTGGTTTTGGGTGGCGTTGCGGGGGCCACCAAACCCACACTGGGGTCGAACTTGCCGGGGCCGTGGTAGGCCACGGGATCGACCTCGGCCAGTTTGTAGCCTTGGCCTTTTTTAGTGACGACATGCAAAAACTGCGGGCCGTCCAGGTGTTTGATGTTTTCCAGCGTCGGGATCAGTGACTCAAGGTCGTGTCCGTCAATGGGGCCGATGTAATTGAAGCCAAATTTTTCGAACAAGGTGGCGGGCACCACCATGCCTTTGGCGTGTTCTTCCAAGCGCTTGGCCAGCTCAAACAACGGAGGCGCATTTTTGAGCACGTTTTTGCCGACCGATTTGGCGGCCGAATAAAACCGACCGCTCATCAATTGGGCCAGGTAGCGGTTCAGCGCGCCCACGGGTGGGCTGATCGACATGTCGTTGTCGTTCAAGATCACCAGCAACTTGCATTCTTCAACGCCCGCATTGTTGAGGGCTTCAAAGGCCATGCCGGCGGTCATGGCGCCGTCACCGATGACTGCCACCGCATGGCGCGACTCGCCTTTTTGGCGTGCTGCCAAGGCCATGCCCAATGCGGCCGAAATGCTGGTGGAAGAATGCCCCACGCCAAAGGTGTCGTATTCGCTTTCTTCGCGGCGCGGAAAACCAGACAAACCGTTCAACTGGCGCAAGGTGGGCATGCGCTCGCGGCGGCCCGTCAAAATTTTGTGCGGGTAAGTTTGGTGGCCCACATCCCACACGATTCGGTCTTCTGGGGTGTTGAACACATAGTGGATGGCCACAGTCAACTCGACCGTGCCCAGGTTAGAGCTCAAGTGCCCGCCGGTCTTGGACACGTTGTCCAAGACACATTGACGCAACTCGTCCGCCAATCGCGGCAATTCATGGCGAGGCAAACGCCGCAAGTCGGCGGGCGTGGCGATGCTGGACAGTAAATCGGTCATAAATCAGTTGTTTCTTTGAACCACCATAGCGGTCAAGGCACGCAGTGCGGCCAAGCGTTCATCGGGCAAGCCCGTGTCAGACAAGGCCTGCAGGGCCTCTTCGGCCAGTTCGTCGGCGTAGGCCTTGGCCGCCTCAAGCCCCATCAGGGCGACATAAGTGGGCTTGTCGGCCGCTTCGTCTTTGCCCGCCGTTTTGCCCAAGGTGGCCGAGTCCGAGGTCACATCCAACACATCGTCCACCACCTGAAACGCCAAGCCCAAGGCTTGGCCA
>JBEGTA010000031.1:0-3966 GCA_041179665.1 Pseudomonadota bacterium | reverse complement strand
CGGCGCTCGGGCGCTTGACTCACCAGCAGCAACACCGTGGCCATGGCCGATGGGCCAGCCAAAGCCGGAATGGCCAGCGGCACGATCAGCGGCTCAGCCAATGGCACGAGGGAATCTTGCGGGGGCGGTGGCGGCGGAAAGACCATGCGCAATGCGATCAGAAACAACACCACCGCACCGCCAATTTGCAAAGACACATCGGACAGGCTCATGGCCTTTAAAAACGACTGCCCCACAAACATGAAGGACAGCAGCAGACCAAAGGCGATCAGCACCTCGCGAAGAATGACGCGCGAGCGGCGCTCAGGGGGAACGGCCCGCAAACTGTTCACAAAAACAGGGATGTTGCCCAGCGGATCGGTGATCAGCAAAAGCAAAATAGTGGCCGATGCAAAGGTGTGTTCCATCGCGCTTTAGCTTGCGTAAACCGAGTCCAGGTTAGCGAAACCTTTCACTTCAATCGGGTTACCAAATGGGTCAACAAAAAACATGGTCGATTGTTCGCCAGGTTGGCCCGCAAAGCGCAGCTGCGGCTTCATGACAAAGTTCAATTGAGCCGCCTCTAAGCGGTCGGCCAGCGCTTGCCAATCGGCTTGTTGCAAGACCAAGCCAAAGTGCGGCATGGGCACCCAGTGGTCGCCCACACGGCCGGTCAGGCTGGTTTTGAATGGCTCGCCCAAGTGCAGTGAAATTTGGTGCGAAAAAAAGTCAAAGTCCACCCAGGTTTCCGTGGACCGACCTTCACGACAGCCAAGCACGCCGCCGTAAAAACGTCGGGCCTCGTTCAGGTCAGTGACATGAAAAGCAAGATGAAAAAAACTGCGCATGGCGTCAAGCATAGCAGCCGAAACGCTCGGCTTCAGGCCCTGTAGGGTTGTCTCAAGACTTGGCTTTCATGCGCGCCATCATCAACTCGGTGTTGGCTTTGCGCTCGGCGTTGACCTGTTGCAGTGCCGGGCGCTCGCCCATGCGTTTGAGGTAATCGCGCACGGGCAAGTCGGCCAAAAAGTCGCGGCCATAAATCAGCTTGGTGGCCGATGAGACCAAGGGCAAATGCACCACCGCCGCGCAATCGGCCAAGCTCAAAGTGTCACCCGCTACATAGGGGTTGAAATTCGCCAATTTGGCAAATGCCGCCACATTCTTTGTCAATTGATCGCCCACTTTTTCTTTGGCGCTGTCGCTCACCTTGCCGCCAAAAAAAGCCTCGGGGTAAAGATTGCGCACCACCAACTCCAGATGAAGCTCGAGAAAGGTCACCAACTCACGCACTTTGGCGGCTGCAAATGGATCCGCGGGCAGCAAAGAGTTCTGTGGGTATTGGTCTTCGATGTACTCCATGATCACCTCTGACTCGCAAAGAGAGCCCTGTGGCGTCTTGATGTAGGGCACTTTTCCGAGTGGGCTGCAAGCGGGGTCTGTCTGACCAACCCAGACCAATTCTTCGTTGAAGGACACACCTTTTTCGAGTAGCGCGAATTTGACTTTGTTGTAGTAATTGCTGCCGGCAAAACCGCAGAGTGTGAGCATGGGGTGTCTCCTTTGAAATGAGTGAACAGCGTAATGGCTGTTCAACAAAAACGCGGTCACTCAGATGACGCTTGGCACTGACCTGGTCACTGACGCTTTGATGTACGCAATGACTTAAGCAATGACTCCCACCAGCAATGCCCATTAGGCGGCTTTGAATTGAAAGAGCATGGGGTAGCTTGTCAGATGAGCGTGTCGAATGAGGCTGTCAGAGAGGCGTGTCGAATGAGGCTTTCAGGTGAGCGCATCCGTTGTTTCTGTAAGTTTTGCATCAACCAAAGTGTTCAAAATCTGCGCCATCATGTTGGAACGTCTTGTTTACCGGTCTCAAGCCACCCACAAGTTGGGCAGTTTGCATTTGTTCAATTTGCTGGTGCAGTGCCGCAAGCGCAACAGCGCGTTGGGTGTCACCGGACATTTGCTGTACACCGAAGAAATTTTTGTCCAATGCATTGAAGGAACACCTGTTGCGGTCGAGGCTTTGTGGCAAAGCATACAAAAAGACGATCGCCACCACGGCTTGGAGCTGTTGTCTCGCGGCCCTGTGTCAGAGCGCCGTTTTGGTGACTGGTCGATGGCCTTTTCGTCCTATGACCACTTCAACAAGTATGACATTCCGGGGTTCTTTCCTGTCGATGAAGCGGGCATGAACGAGACGGCGGAGCGTTGTGCGGGCCTGATGGAAGAGCTCTCATAAAGCAGGTTTTTGCCATGGGCATGCAACTGAATATGCCCAGTGCCATAATCGCGACCATGTCTTTTTTGCAGTCCTTGCGCAACGCCCGCCACCTGACCCGCTTCATGCTGGTCTGGTTTGCGTTGTTCATTGGGGTGGCCGCGGCTTCGCCGTTGGTCAAGCCTCAGACCGCACAAATGATCTGCTCGACCATGGGCGGCGTGCAAATGGTCCTCACCGACGAGGGCGGTGGCACGCCGGTCGCGTCGGCTGACGGCATGGACTGCCCCCTGTGCACGCAGGTGAGCGTGCCCCTGCCCACGGCCATGGTTGGGTTTGTGCCTGTCAGCAGCTTGGCCCACGCCATGCGTCCGTTGGCGGTCGCACATATTGCTTGGCTTACCGGCACACCCCTGCCGCCACGCGGCCCTCCTGCGCTTTCTTGATCAGCCCACCGGTGCCGTTGCGCGGCACTGAGCTGATTGGCTCTTCAGGGGCCGCACTTCCCCCAGCTGAACATCGCCTTGGGCCTCTTGCCCGCGAGAGCGATCACCCCACCGGTGCGCTGTTCGCGCATTGACCGATTGCCAGCATTCAGGCCGAACCATTATTTATTGATCTAGCGAGACATTGTCATGAACGTTTTCAAATCTACTCTGGCTGCATCCGCCTTTGCAATTTGCGGCGTGGCTTCTGCCCACACCGTGCTCGAATACCCCGTGGCCTCTGCGGGTCAAAGTTACAAAGCCACGCTCAAAGTGGGCCACGGCTGCGGCGCTTCGCCCACCCGCCAGATCGTGGTGGACATTCCGCAAGGCGTGCAAGGGGCCAAGCCTATGCCCAAAGCCGGCTGGCGCCTTGAAGTCACCCGCGAAAAGTTGGCCCAGCCCTACACCAGCCACGGCCGCACCATCACCGAAGACGTGACGCGCATCACATGGACGGCCAAAACCGCTGAAGACATGTTGCCCAACGGTCATTACGACGAGTTTGTGTTGGTGGGCACATTGCCCCTCAAGGCCGGCATGATGTACTGGCCTGTTCAACAACTTTGCGAGCAGGGCCGCAACGACTGGACTGAAACGCCAAAACCCGGTCAAAAATTCTCAGACCTGAAATCGCCCGCAGCCCAACTCGAGATCATGCCCAAAGCAGGCGCTGCTGCGCACGCCCATTGATTGACATTAACCCCTACCGCTCAAGGAAACCCCATGAAAACCACATTCAAAACTCTCGCTGGTCTGCTGATTGGTGTGTGCTTGGCAAGTGCTGCCACGGCCCAAGTCAAAGTCGAAGGCGGCTGGGTGCGTGCCACCGTGCAAGGCCAAAAGGCCACGGGTGCATTCATGAAACTCACCGCACCTCAGGCCACGCGCTTGGTCAGTGTGTCCAGCCCAGTGGCGGGCGTGGCCGAGATTCATGAAATGAAGATGGAAGGGTCGGTCATGCAAATGCGAGCCATGCCTGAACTGAATTTGCCAGCGAACAAATCGGTTGAGCTCAAGCCTGGCAGCTACCACCTGATGCTGATGGATTTGAAGACCCCTTTGATGAAGGACACCAGCGTGGCCCTGACCTTGACCTTCAAAGATGCCAAGGGCGTTGAAACGCAGCAGCAGGTGAGCGTGCCTGTGAACACCGCCATGCCTCAGGGTCATGGCCACGGTGCGCACAAGCACTGAGCTGCATCGGTTGCCTGACTTCGGACCGCGATGGCGATGACCTGGACCTCTGCCCAACTGCGCAGGCTCAGCCTGTGG
>JBEGTA010000030.1:0-3431 GCA_041179665.1 Pseudomonadota bacterium | reverse complement strand
GCATTCATGCCCCCTTGTTCGCTGCGAATAGCATCGGTCACATCCTGGCCCTGAAGCAACACTTGCTCGCCTTCAAATCTCACGGGCAAGCTTCGGGCCAATTGGGCAATGGCATGTTCATCGGTGGCCTCTAAACTCAGTCCCGCTTGCAAGGCCGCATGGGCAGTAACGCGGTACAGCGCACCAGAGTCTAGGTAGTGGTAGCCCAATTGCGCGGCCACGCGGCTGGCCAAGGTGCCCTTGCCCGAGGCCGTCGGCCCGTCAATGCAGAGCACCGGAATCTGGGCCGGGTCGGCTTTGGCCACAGAGAACAGGGCTTCAAAATAGTCTGGAAAAGTTTTGGCCACGCATTTGGGGTCTTCGATGCGAACGGGCACTTGGGCGTCGTTGAATGCCGCCAAAGAAAAACACATGGCCACGCGGTGGTCGTCGTAGGTGTGAATGCTGGTGGCCTGCCACTGGCCTTGGGCTGCCGAGAGGTTCAGCTGAGCTAAGGGCAGCGGGTGCACGCGCAGCCAGTCGGGGCCTTCTTCAACCGTGGCGCCCAGCTTGCGGCATTCGGCGGCCATGGCCACGATACGGTCGGTTTCTTTGACTCGCCAGCTGGCGATGTTGCGCAGCAAAGTGGGGCCATCGGCAAACAGCGCCATGACCGCCAAGGTCATGGCGGCATCGGGAATGTGGTTGCAGTCGAGTTCGATGGCCTTGAGCGGCCAAGCGCCTCGACGGATCTCGAGCCAATTGGGGCCGCTGGTGACTTTGGCGCCCATTTGCTGGGCCGCTTCAACAAAGCGAATATCGCCTTGAATCGAATCAGCGCCCACCCCGTTGACCCGAATGCCATCGCCCTCAGCAATGGCGCCCAAGGCAATGAAATAGCTGGCCGAAGACGCATCGGCCTCGACATGCATGGTGCCGGGCGATTGGTAACGGCAACCAGCCGGAATCACAAAGCGCTCCCAGCCTTGTCGCTCAACCGCAATGCCGTAGCGCGCGAGCAAATTGAGGGTGATTTCGATATAGGGTTTGCTGATGAGTTCGCCCACCACCTCGATGGTGATGCTGCGCTCTTGGGCCGCCAAGGGCAGGGCCATCAGCAAGGCGGTCAAAAATTGGCTGGACACATCGCCGCGCACCTGAATGGGCGCGCTCAGCTGCAATTGGGGCTGACCAATGTGCAAAGGCGGATACCCCTCTTGACCCAAATAGTCGATGCTGCAACCCAGCAAGCGCAGCGCATCCACCAAGTCGCCAATAGGGCGCTCGTGCATGCGGGGCACCCCTTTGAGTGTGAAATCACCCCCCAGCACCGCCAATGCCGCAGTCAACGGCCGCATGGCCGTACCGGCATTGCCCATAAAAAACTCAATTGGGTTGTGGTGCGCCAGTTGCCCACCCAAGCCCGTGATCGTGACGGTGGTGCCATCTATCTCCAAGCCGCAGCCCAGCTGGCGCAGGGCATTGAGCATGACGCGGGTGTCGTCAGAGTCGAGCAAATCGTGCACGACGGTGGTGCCTTGGCACAACGCAGACAGCAACAAGACGCGGTTAGAAATGCTCTTGGAGCCGGGCAGGGTGACAGCGCCAGAGGCGCCCTGCAGCGGGGGAAGGTCAAGAAAGGCAGTAGAAAACATGGTTAAGTATCGGGGGCGTTTTGACCAGCTTCGCTGGCTTGCAGCGACCATGCTGAGCGCACCTCGCTGGCCTGTTGAATGAGTTGTTGCAGGCCAGGCGTGTCGCCGTTTTTCAAGGCGTTTTCAAACTGCTCAAGCGCAGCGCGAAAGTGGGCCATTTGTTTGAGCACTTCGTCATGGTTGGCACTCAAGATGTCGCGCCAAACGGCCGAGTCGCTGGCCGCAATGCGCGAAAAATCTCTGAACCCCGGTCCCGCCATTTCTAAAAGGGCGTTGCTTTGAGGTTGCGCAACGAGCGCGTTGACCGCGGCAAAGGCCAGCAAATGCGGCAAGTGGCTAACCGCAGCAAAAGTGCTGTCGTGGGCCTCGGGGGTCATGGTGCTGACATGGCTGCCAATGGCCGTCCACACATCGTGTGCGGCGCGCAGGCGCTGCATGTTGGTTTGCGGCAAAGGTGTCAACACCGTGCGTCGGTCTTGGTAGAGGGTGCTTTCGGCATGGTCAATGCCTGCCACTTCTTTGCCCGCAATCGGGTGCGCCGGCACAAAGCAGCCCAGGCGATCGCCCAAAGTGGCCTTGGCCGCGGCCACCACATCGCACTTGGTTGAGCCCACATCCATCAGCAAGGCCTGCGGCTGCAGGGCATCGCGCATGGCCGCAAAGCTGCTGTGCATGGCGCCCACAGGCACCGCCAACAAAATCAAATCGGCATGGCTCACCGCTTCGGCAACGCTGGCGCAGGCTTGGTCAATGACGCGAAGCTCTAGGGCCCGTTGCCGTGTTTTTTCTGAAGCGCTGTACCCGGTGATGTGCCCGACCCATCCGGCCTTGCGCAAAGCCAAGGCGAACGAGCCTCCCATCAAGCCGCAGCCAATCAGGGCCAGGCGCTCGAAACGAGGCGCGGGCGGGCGCTCAGACATCATTCAGAAACGGGATAAGACCCGAGTACCTTGTAAAACGCACACAGACCTTGCAGGTCTTTCAAGGCGGCGGCAACATGCGGCTCGTTGATGTGGCCTTGCAAGTCGATGTAAAAGTAGTATTCCCATTGGCCCGATTTGGCTGGGCGCGATTCAAAGCGGGTCATCGACACGCCATTGTTTTTCAGGGGTACCAACAAATCGTGCACTGCGCCCGGACGGTTGGGCACCGAGACCACCAGACTGGTGCAGTCTTTGCCCGAAGCGGGTGGGGTGGCCAAGGTTTGCGGCAAGGCGATCACAGCAAAGCGGGTGCGGTTGAAGGCCTCGTCTTGAATCGCATGGTGCACGATATGCAAGCCAAATTGGCTGGCCGCGCGCTCGCTGGCCAAAGCTGCCCAAGCGGGGTTTGAGGCAGCAAGACGGGCCCCTTCTGCGTTGCTAGAAACAGCGCGGCGCTCGACATGCGGCAGGTGCTTGGACAGCCAGCCTTGGCATTGCGCAAGCGCTTGAGGGTGGGCCATGACCACTTCAATGCCCGAGTCGGAGTTGATTTGGCGCAGCAAATTGAAGCGCACTTGCAAGCTGACTTCGCCAACCACATGAACCGGGGAGCGCAAGAACAAATCGAGCGATCGGGCGACCACACCCTCCGTTGAGTTTTCCATGCCCACCACTCCGTATTGGGCCGTGCCGGCTGCTGTGGCGTGAAAGACTTCGTCAAAGTTGCTGCAATAAATCAGGTTGGCCGCGCTGCCAAAAAACTCGATGGCCGCTTGCTCGCAAAAAGTGCCTTGGGGGCCCAACACCGCCACGCGCTGCGGCGCTTCAAGCGCCAAGCAGGCCGACATGATTTCGCGCCAAATCGAGGCGACGT
>JBEGTA010000029.1:0-3199 GCA_041179665.1 Pseudomonadota bacterium | reverse complement strand
TACATTCACATATGAACGAATTTGCCTAACTTCAGGCCCATTTGTGAATCATTCTCTGGAGTCCATGATGTCTTCCAAAACTTCCACTTTGTCTCGCCGAGGCTTGTTTTCTGGTGCTGCTACCGTGGGGGCCGTGGCTGCCGTCACCGCAGTGCTTCCCGGCGTTGTCAAGTCACCCGCCCCAGTGGCTGCAGCCTTGCCCAAGCCCACACGGGGTGGCGGCTACACCCTGAGTGAGCACGTTCAGCAGTACTACAAGACCACGCGCGTCTGATTCGGGTGCTGCCCGCTTTCTGACCCCTTTCACGTTGTCCCACTTTCCCTTTCCCCCAACTGGAGTTCTCCATGTTGCTGACCAAAAAACAAACTGACACCGCGGGCGTCGCCTCTTCGCCCTTCATTCACAGCCTGCGCCGTGGTTTGTCGCAGGCTTTGCCCACACTCGATCGACGCAGCTTCTTGCGCCGCTCCGGTTTGGGGGTGGGCGTGGGCTTGGCCGCATCACAGCTGAGCTTGGTGCAAAAGGCGCAGGCAGCCACTGGCGCTTCCATCGTGGGGGCTGGCAAGGTCGAAGTCAAACGCACCATTTGCACGCATTGCTCGGTGGGTTGTGCCGTAGACGCCGTGGTCGAAAACGGCGTCTGGGTGCGCCAAGAAGCGGTGTTTGATTCACCCATCAACTTGGGCGCGCATTGCGCCAAAGGTGCGGCGCTGCGCGAGCATGGGCACGGTGAGTTCCGTTTGCGTTACCCCATGAAACTGGTCAACGGCAAATACGAGCGCATCAGTTGGGACACCGCGCTGACCGAAATCAGCGCCAAGATGTTGGAGTTGCGCAAAGCCAGTGGCCCCGACAGCATCTACTACGTGGGCTCGTCTAAGCATAACAACGAGCAAGCCTATTTGCTGCGCAAATTTGTCAGCTTCTGGGGCACCAACAATTGCGACCACCAGGCCCGTATTTGCCACTCGACCACGGTGGCGGGTGTCGCCAACACCTGGGGTTATGGCGCCATGACCAACTCGTACAACGACATGCAAAACAGCAAGGTCGCTTTGTACATTGGCTCCAACGCGGCCGAAGCCCACCCCGTCTCCATGCTGCACATGCTGCACGCCAAGGAAAACGGCTGCAAGATGATCGTGGTGGACCCCCGCTTCACCCGCACCGCTGCCAAGGCCGACGAGTTTGTGCGCATTCGCTCGGGCACCGACATTCCTTTCTTATTTGGTGTGCTGTACCACATCTTCAAAAACGGCTGGGAAGACAAAAAGTACATCAACGACCGTGTCTACGGCATGGACGCCATCAAGACCGAAGTGTTGGCCAAGTGGACACCCGATAAGGTGGAAGAGGCCTGCGGCGTTAAAGAAGCGCAAGTCTTGAAGATCGCCAAGATGCTGCACGAGAACAACCCTGGCACCATTGTTTGGTGCATGGGCCAAACCCAACACACCATCGGCAACGCCATCGTGCGGGCTTCGTGCATCTTGCAATTGGCTTTGGGCAATGTCGGCAAGACCGGCGGCGGCACCAACATTTTCCGTGGCCACGACAACGTGCAAGGCGCCACCGACGTGGGCCCCAACCCCGACTCACTGCCCGGCTATTACGGTTTGGCCGAAGGTTCTTGGAAGCATTTCGCCAAGACTTGGGACGTGGACTTTGAGTGGATCAAAAAGCAATTTTCCAGCCCCGCCATGATGGGCAAAAACGGCATCACAGTGTCGCGCTGGATCGACGGTGTTCTGGAGAACAACGAGTTGATCGACCAAGACAGCAATTTGCGGGGTGTGTTTTATTGGGGTCACGCGCCCAACTCACAAACCCGTGGCCTTGACATGAAGCGCGCCATGGACAAGTTGGATCTGTTGGTGGTCGTTGATCCTTACCCATCGGCAACTGCCGCCATGGCCGCCATGCCTGGCAAGGCCGAAGACCTGAATCCCAACCGGGCTGTTTATTTGTTGCCAGCCGCCACCCAGTTCGAAACCAGTGGTTCTTGCACCGCGTCAAACCGGTCGATCCAGTGGCGCGAAAAAGTGATTGAGCCGCTGTGGGAAAGCCGCAGTGACCACATGATCATGCACCAGCTGGCTGAGAAATTGGGCTTTGCCAAAGAGCTGTCCAAGAACTACAAAATGCAGAAGGTCAATGGCATGGACGAGCCTGTGCCCGAGGACATCCTGCGTGAAATCAACAAGTGTGTCTGGACCATTGGCTACACCGGCCAAAGCCCCGAGCGCCTGAAGGCCCACATGAAGAACATGAATGTGTTCGATGTGAAAACCCTCAAAGCTAAGGGCGGCAAAGACAAAGAAACCGGCTACGACTTCACGGGTGATTACTTCGGCTTGCCTTGGCCTTGCTATGGCACGCCCGAACTCAAGCACCCCGGTTCGCCCAATTTGTATGACACCTCCAAACACGTCATGGAAGGTGGCGGCAACTTCCGCGCCAACTTTGGTGTGGAGCGCGAAGGCAAATCGCTGTTGGCCGAAGACGGTTCGCACTCTTTGGGCGCCGACATCACCACTGGCTACCCCGAGTTGGACCACATCTTGCTGAAAAAGCTGGGCTGGTGGGACGAGTTGACCGATGCCGAGAAAACCGCGGCTGAAGGCAAGAACTGGAAGACCGACTCATCTGGCGGCATGATCCGCGTGTTCATGAAGGGCCACGGCTGCCACCCCTTTGGCAATGCCAAAGCCCGGGCTGTGGTGTGGAACTTCCCCGACCCGATTCCGCAGCACCGCGAGCCGCTGTATGGCACCCGTCCCGACATGATGGCCAAGTACCCCACACACGACGACCGCAAAGCCTTCTGGCGTTTGCCCACGTTGTACAAGACGGTGCAAGAGAAAAACATCGCCAACAAAGTGCACGAAAAGTACCCTCTCATCTTGACCTCGGGCCGCTTGGTCGAATACGAGGGCGGTGGCGAAGAAACTCGCTCCAACCCTTGGTTGGCCGAGTTGCAACAAGAGGCCTATGTCGAGATCAACCCCAAGACAGCCGCTGACCGAGGCATCCGAAACGGTGACCGTGTATGGTTGTTGGGCGCGACAGGAGCCCGCTTGAATGTGCAAGCCATGGTGACCGAGCGTGTGGACGCCGATACGGTGTGGATGCCCTTCCACTTCTCAGGCCGCTGGCAAGGTGCTGACATGTTGGCTTATTACCCCAAGGGGGCCGCGC